>CAZDDA010000294.1:0-3862 GCA_964504085.1 uncultured Thermotogae bacterium
CGACCACCCCGAACGATACCGGGGCATCTTCGAACGCCACATCCCATACTTGGATGTCCTTGTGAACTCCATCTACTGGGAACCCGCCTACCCGCGCCTGCTGACCAAGCAGCTCATCAAGAAGATGGTTCAGGAAGACCGGCTTCACCTACGAGTCATCGGGGACATCAGCTGTGATGTGGAAGGGGCAATCGAATGCACGATCAAAGCAACGGAACCGGATAACCCGGTATATGTTTACGATCCAATCTCCGATCGTGCGATCGATGGGATAGAGGGAAACGGGCCGGTGGTCATGGCAGTGGAGATCCTCCCAAGCGAACTACCACGGGAGGCGTCCGCATATTTCAGCGGGATACTGAAAGACTACGTGCCTGCGATCGCCCGGGCTGACTTTTCCCGCGACCTTGAGTCATGCGGGCTACCCGCTCCGATCGGACGCGCCGTGATCGCCTACCGTGGTGAGTTGACCCCCGACTACCGCTACATTGAGAAATTTCTCCAGGCCAACGACGCCAGTAATACTGCTTGAGAAAGGGAAAGGAGAATCGAACGTGAAAGAAGTTCTGGTCCTCGGTGCCGGTCTTGTTGCCGCGCCGTTAGTTCGCTACTTGCTCGAGCAAGAAGGGTTCGCGGTGAAGGTGGCAAGCCGGACGCTTGAGAAGGCACATACCCTGGTGGGAGATGCAAACAACGGTTCTGCAGAGCGACTCAACGTCAATGACACCGCCGCTTTGGAGAAGCTCATCCACGAAGCGGACCTGGCAATCAGTCTCCTGCCCTACGTTTACCATCCCCTCGTAGCACAATTGTGCGTGAAACATCGACGGCTGATGGTCACCACGTCGTACGTGAAAGACGAGATGAGGGCCCTCGACGCCGCGGCGAAGAATGCGGGAGTCATCCTGCTAAACGAGATCGGCGTGGACCCAGGACTCGACCACATGTCGGCGATGCAGGTCATCGATCGGATCAAGGCGAACAGTGGAAAACTCGTTGAGTTCTCCTCCTACTGCGGCGGACTACCTGCACCGGAGGCACACGACAATCCGCTTGGCTACAAGTTCTCCTGGAGCCCGCGCGGAGTCATTCTCGCCGGCAAGAACCCGGCCCGCTATCTCAAAGACGGCGGGGTCATCGACATCCCCGGCGAGGAGCTGTTCGCCCACCATTGGCCGGTGGAAATCGTGGGGTTCGGTACGCTCGAAGGCTATCCCAACCGGGATTCCCTGCCCTACATAGAGACCTACGAGATCCCGGATGTGAGGGGCATGTTCCGCGGGACGTTGCGCTATCCGGGGTGGTGCGAGACGCTGAAGGCAATCGCCGAGCTTGGACTGCTCGACGAGCACGCGCGTGACGATCTTTCCGGTCTCACCTTCCGCGATTTCACTACCCGACTGATTGGAGGGGCCGGCCAGGATCTCAAGGCCGATCTTACGGCCTTTTTCAAGATCGATGCAGACTCGAAGGTCGTCTCCGATCTGGAGTGGCTCGGGTTTCTGGGCAGCGATCCTCTCCCGGAAGGAACCCACAGTCCCCTCGATGTCCTCGCTGCTCGGATGCTGGAGAAGATGCGCTACGCGCCCGGAGAACAAGACATGCTCATCATGCAGCATGAGTTTGTCACCCGGTATTCCGGCCGCGCAGAGAAGACGACCAGCACACTGATCGACTACGGTATCCCAGATGGAGATTCTTCCATGTCCCGCCTGGTGGGGCTTCCTGCGGCGATCGCGACCAAGCTGATCCTACAGGGAAAGATTGACCTGGTCGGTGTACAGGTCCCCGTTGTCCCAGAAATCTATGAGCCGGTCCTCGAGGAATTATCGCAAATGGGGGTCTCATTCACCGAGAAGACCGAGGAGATCTCGATTTGATCTCGGCTTTCATCTGGGCAGAAGAAATGCACGGAATAGTGAGTGGACCTTGATATCTAGTGTGACGACCCACAGTACCGTAGCCTGACTCGATGGGCGCCCTATTCTTGATGCAGTGGAAAGCGCACACAGGCCTCTCAGACCACCCCGGTATGGCCGCTAACAGGAGCCTGGAACATATCCTCTCCCCGGGTGTAAGAAGAAAGAGATTGACGCTCGTGTACCGCAGAGAAGAGACTCCGTTCAAGCCAGCAGTGGCGGAGAGTGCTCTCAGATTCGGCGAGTCGAATCTCTACGCGTGGGGAGAACGGCAAATAGGAGGTATTGGACATGCACAAAGCAACACTTCTTGCAGTGGTGATCGTGGGGGCAATGGGGGTTCTTGTTGCCGCGCAGTGTGGCTACGAGCAGCAGACACCGATTGAGAGGCCATCCTGCTACACAGCGTTTTGGGCGAGCGAGCTGGTGCGCTTCAGGCTCGTTGTCCCGGGCGACTATTTCTTTTGCTGCCCGGACTGCGAAGCCCCGTTAGTGACCGGCTGGAGGGTGGAAACCGCGGCCGGAGCAATCGTCTATCAGGAGACGTTTGCGGAAGTTCCAAGGGGGCACTGGTACATCATCTGCTGGAACCAGAGGGACACGTGGGGAAACGCTGTCTCTTCGGGCTTTTACAGACTCGTGGTTGAGACAACCTCAGCCGATGAGTTTGAAAGCTACATCCAGATCGTTCCTTCACCCTGCTGCTGGAGTTTTTGCACATGCTGCCCACGACGTCTCTCATATCCGTGTGGAATCGCTGTTGGCCAGCCGTACATCAAGATTCTCCAGGTCGAAAGGCGCTGGAGTGCGCGTTGCTCTGTTACTCTTACAGCGCACTTTAATCTTGACTGCTGCCCGTAAAACGGGGGCCCGAAAAAGAGCTTCTGTACCCACAGACAAGCTAAGCCAAGACAGCGCATGGAGGAGGCCACACCTTATCGAAACAGCACCCGACACTTCACCCTCTCTCAACAACATCACTCATCGGGGCTGGGTTTTCGGCGGGACTGCTTTTGCAGGGCGCGGCGCTTCTTGTACTCCAAGATCCGTCGACGGACCCCTCGGGGAACGGTGGTGGGAACACGAGCGCGAGGAGAACCTGAGAATCTCTCCAGCTTCTCCTTCAAGCGGGCCAGCGCGATCTGCTTGTTGCGACGCTGACTTCGCTCATCCTGGCAGGTCGCTACGATTCCCGTGGGGCGGTGGCGAATCCTCACCGCCGTTTCCCGTCTGTTGACATTCTGGCCACCCGGCCCACTGGCACGAAATGTCTCAACGTCGCACTGCGCAAGAAGCGCTTTGTCAGTCTGCGGCAACTGATGGTCTGTCATAGACAATCCCTGGGCATTCTTCCACTGACAATCGACGCCACCACTAGAACGGCATACTGATCCATCAGACGAGATTGGACTTGTCCGCATCAAGCGACGGAAAAACTCTGAGTGCTTTTAGGCGCGTACGAAAACCGTCGCTAATTCGATCAAGGCTTCCTTCTCCACTTCTTCGGCCAGTAGAAACCAGTAGACGCCATCCCTTTCCCAGCCGAGCTCCATCATCGATCGTGTGGACGTCTCGGGCAATTGCTCCTGAACCAGGGCGCCCCGGTCCAGGAATCTCGCCGCGACGTCGTCGAGCGAGGTTGACTCTCCCTTCTCCGAGAGCATCGCTCGGCGACGGCTCATGTTGCGGGACAGGTAGTTGCCAACGCGCACCGTGAGCGTTTCCCCCAGCCGCTCGTCGTCCTGCCCATCCTGTGCCGGCACAAGCGTGAGTGTGGCGTAGCCGCGATCTTTGTCTTCGTTGAGGACAGCGGTCACGCGATCGCCATGTAGTGTGTAGCCTCCGCGCTCCTCAAAGACCGTCAACGGCACCGAGAACGGGAGCACGTCTCCCAAAGCGTCCTTTGACACCGGCTCTTCCCGGAACACGCGAGCATCGCTGGG
>CAZDDA010000295.1:0-3852 GCA_964504085.1 uncultured Thermotogae bacterium
GAAGCTTGTACTGCGCCCTTGTCGCTAGCAGACTGCTGCTCGAGCGGGCCGGTTTCTCCGGGCATATTCCGGTGCGCGTGACCCAGGACTCGTAGCGGCAAAGATCAACTTCAGCAACGCATCAATGGAACGAATCTCTCCGCTTTTGATCGCGAGATCGAGTGTAACTCCTAGATCAACAGCGGCAGACAACTCTTTCCGCGAGCCGTGCTTCGCTTGATTGAGAAGCCGGTTGATAAGCCAACCAGGCGATCCCAACAATGTGCCAGCTTTTGCAGTCATTCCCCCTCCGTCAACAAGAACCCGGACCATGAGAATTCTTGTCAGGTGGCGCAGGAGCATGGAAAATATCCTTCCTGGATCGCCGTGCAGTGAAGAGAGCAAAGCAAGTGTAGCTTGCAGGTTCCGCTCGCCGACGCGGTCAAGCAATGGGTAAATCGACGGTTCACCCGCGGCAAAGAACAGTTGGACAGGTACGTCTTCATCCGATGTTCCTTCAGGAGAAAAGGCGTGCAGTTTCCTCGCCTCTTGGAAGATATCAAGGAGTTCACCACCGCTTCGATTGACCAGACACTTCAGCGCGGCTGGACCAAGTTTCACATTGCACTCAGCTAGAATCGCGGTGGCGGCACGTTCGAGGGCCTTGCCTTTCACCCGCGGAAGGGCCTGGACACTACCGCATTCCTTCAACGCCTTGAAAACAGGGTTTGACGGCTTCAGCTCATCAGCTAAGACTGTAAGGAACGTTGCCTCGGGCAGCTCCTGATCGACAAGCACAGCGAACTGCCTCGGTGCCCGGACTGCCTCCGCATGACGGATAATGAAGTGTCTCCCCTGCACGAAGAGTGAACGCGAAAGGAGCGTGATCCGCAGTGAAGGAAGGTCAAGCTCGTCACCGAACAAGACGATCCTTTCAGTGTCCGCAAACTCGGTCAGAATTGAGTCATGTCGAGAGGCAAGTGCATCCTCAACTCGGTATGGATCTCCATGGAGTAACGCTCGTTGCGGTTCGGGCATGCATCCTCGTCAATCGATCGAGATATGCAATCATAGCCGCCGGACAAATCCCAAACAACGCCGGACAACCGTCGGGAGCCGTTCCCCGCCAAGCCAGATACAGAAAGACCAGCCAATCGAGATCGTGGGTCCTGAGTCGCTGCACCTCTCTGACAGATGGACAGGTCAGCTTTCGATCTGGAATCACTCGGTTACTGTTGTTCCGAAGGACGTTCCTGAGAGGAGATAGGAAGGTCGTCAATCCGCTCCACTTCGGGAATCGTGAGTACTTCCTCGACGCGGTCTACGGAAAAGAATGCAAGAGCCATGCCGCTTTCTTTTGGCATCGCGCGAAGCGCCTTTATGTTGACCCCCTTCTGGGCAATCCTCTCAAGGAGGTCGGCCAGTGCACCGGGCCGGTCGGGGATGCTCGCAAGCAGAGTCTCGGATACTTGCACTAGGTCAGCGCCACACGTCCTACATGTTCCCTCCTTACCGGAAGCAACAACCTTTATGCATACTGGACACACGGATTTGCTCATGTCACTCACTTTACCAAGCATACTGGATTGTTACATCATCGTACAACTGAAAGGAAACTTCCCGTTGGATATGGCTGACACCTATCTACGACATGCTCCTTAGTCTCATTGCTGAACCCCTAGGTCTTGGTTCGCTCGACCCTTCCTGCTAGCTTGTGTCTCAGCGGTTTCTTCCGCGCAAAATCGCCCTACAACCAAGCCGCACGGAAAATCACTGCACGAAAGAAGTCGTCTGTGGTTACGGCACAGGATCAAATCCTCCCGGATGCAGCGGATGACAGCGCAGGAGTCTCCGCACAGCGAGATAACTGCCCCTAAATGGACCGTGTTTGGCAATCGCGTCCTTGCCGTACTGCGAGCACGTCGGATAGAACCGACACCGCGACGGAAGCACGGGCGAAATGACCCGCTGATACACGTGGATAATGCCGATAAGAAGCCATTTGAGCATACCTTGAGTGTAGCGGTACGTCACCCTCTTGACAAGGGCGAGCACACGTGCTATACTGCAATTAGCAGTCTAGTAGCTTGACTGCTAATACTGAAAAGACAAAAGGAGGAATATAGCATGATTAGGAGACTTCCAGTACTGAGACACGAACCTTTCTTGCTGGGAACCGGCCTGTCCCGGTTCATCGACGAGTTGTTTCGTGACTTCGATCGCATCGGGTTTGACACCGCCCCGAGCGTTGGACGCACCGACGTCTACGAAAAGGATAAGAGCCTCGTCTTTGAGACCGAGCTTCCCGGTATGAAGAAGGAGAACCTCGACATTAAGGTGGAAGACGACAAACTCGTCATCTCCGGTGAGACGAAGCGAAGCGAGGACGTGAAGGAAGAGCACTACTTTCGCGTCGGTCGTCAGTACGGCAGGGTGCAACGTTGCTTCCCGCTTCCCGCTGACTTGGTCGACAAGAATGCGATCAACGCGAAGTTCGAGGACGGTATCCTCAAGGTGACCGTCCCTCTCAAGGAGTCGATCAAAGAGAAACAAGAGCCGATCGAGATCAAGGTCGAGTGATCGAAATCCACCCGTTGGCCCCGGTGGCAATCACCGGGGCCTTTTTCATGATGATCCGCTATCCGCGATAGCCGTGAGTAATCGGTATTCGCCGTCCGATCCCAAACGCCTTCGGCGAGACCTTGATCCCCGGGGGTAGTTGCCGCCGTTTGTACTCACTGCGGTAGTAGCGTGTCAAGACATCATCCACAACTGCTTCGGGGAAGCCCTGGGCGATCAGCTGCTCCCGCGAGCTGTTCTGTTCAATCAGCTTTCGCAGGATCGGATCGAGGACCGCGTAGGGAGGAAGGTCGTCCTCATCGCGCTGTCCCGGCCGAAGCTCGGCCGTGGGAGCCTTTTCCCTCACCCGCTGGGGAATTCGATCACCGAGCTCTTCGGCAAGGCAATAGACGTCCGTTTTGAAGAGATCGGCAATCGGGGCGAGGGCGCCGACCGTGTCTCCATACAGCGTGTTGTATCCCATTGAGATCTCCGACTTGTTTCCGGTTGCAAAGACGAGTGCGTTACTCTGATTGGCAAGCGTCATGAGAATGCAGCCCCGTAGTCGCGCCTGCAGGTTCTCAGCAGCAAGGCCGGTAGCGGCTTCCGGAAGGGTGCACTGCGCAGAAGAGAGCGCTTCCGCCAGCGGAATCTCGAGCAACTCAATCGACAGTCGAGAAGCTACCTCTACGGCGTCCTGACGGCTCACCTCCGAGGTAATCTCGCTCGGCAGGAACACACCGGTGACCGCCTCCGGTCCCAGGGCCTCGGAAGCCAAAACAGCAACGATTGCCGAATCAATCCCACCGGACAGGCCGACGATGACACGGGAAAACCCGTTTTTGCGTACGTAATCACGGATTCCGAGGACGATCGCTTGGCGGATGAGTTGGATTGGGCTTTCGTGTGGCGGCGAAATCGGTGCAACGCACCCCAGATCCGCCACGAAGACCCCTTCCTCGAAGTAGGGAGCCTGGCAGAGGAGATCGCCGTTCGGCCCCACAATGAAGCTTCCACCGTCGAACACCAGCTCGTCCTGCCCTCCCACCCGGTTCACGTAAACGATGGTAACCCCACTCGCCGATGCCCTCTGAGAGCAGATGCGGCGGCGGATAGCAGCCTTGCCCACGAAAAAAGGAGAAGCCGATATGTTGATCAGCAGCTCTGCCCCCAGGCTCGTCTGTACGTCAACCGGCCCATCTTCGACCCACAGGTCCTCACAGATGTTGATGCCCAGCGGCATCCCCGAAAGATCGAAGACCTTCGCTCCTGCGCCGGCAGTGAAATAGCGCTTCTCGTCGTACACATCGAACG
>CAZDDA010000296.1:0-3850 GCA_964504085.1 uncultured Thermotogae bacterium
GTCAAGAATGAAGATTTATGACGTTTAATTCGAAGACTATTTAACTGTTACCTGAACCCATTCTTTTTTCTAATCTTAGCATAGCCTGTCACTCTCATATTGAATATTGAGAATCAAGCACTTTCTGCACAAACGTTCCCTATAAAAGTTTATACTGGATCTCACCACTCCAAGTGATAACAATAACAAATTAAGGACATGAAGAGTTTAGAAAATTGAGCTGGAAGGATGGTACGTTCCGACACTCATGGGATCGGCATAGCATTTGACAGAGAATGTCAGATTGAAAATTTAAAAGACTTGTAATCATACGACTGTGGCTCAGCATTTATGTCTTAAATCCGGGGCAACCAAGATTTTTTTCATTTTGGGTATAATTGACGGGGTGTCCCTACAGCCGAACAAAAAGAAAAATTGAAAAATAAAATGGTTGGCGATATCATGGGTGGTATGATACAGTAACGCCATTTAAAGGGCACTCCCTGAAAATGCCTGACGCCCCGAGTTCGTTCCGGATAATGGGAAATTCCAGGTCCGGGGGAATATCTATTTGTTTATTTGCATCCGGAAAAATGGAAAGTCCGGAGACTCATAATGATGGGATTCGGAAGTTTCTTCGGATTCTGTTAATAATCGACGAAAATCCAAATAGCCCGTTCTTCGGTTGCTCCGCACGGATGCGTATCGCGAAAATGTCCTTTTCTCGTTGTAACCGCAGCGATGGGCAGGACACTGAAATCTGCATTTCCACGGTAAGGGATTGATCCGCATGCCAATTGATCCGAAGAGCCCCGTTCATTCGACACCCCATTCGGCAAAATTCTCACTGGCGGCGAACTACGATCCCGAACTGGTTGCGGCGCTCGCTGCGTACCCGGTGGATGAAGTTTACGGAAAGTTACCCACCGACGGTGTCAGCGGCGGCCGTCCCCGCTATCTGTCCACACCGCTCTCGGGGGCAGATCTGCGGCGTTACATCAGCCTTCTCGATCGTCATGGCATTGCCTTCAATTATCTCCTGAACGGCGCCTGTTTCGGCAACCGCGAATGGACACGCCCTTGGCAGAAACGGGTGAATGCCCTTCTGACGAAGCTGGGCGATTGGGGCGTGCGCCGGGTCACCGTATCCACCCCTTTTCTTCTGGAGTTGGTAAAACGCCGTTTCCCCGAGTTCAAGGTCAGAGTTGGAATTTATGCCCAGGTGGACACGCCCCGGCGCGCCTCCTTCTGGGAAGATCTCGGGGCTGATGATATCACGCTGGAGAGCTTCTCGATCAACCGCGACTTTCGCCGACTGGCCGCTATTCGCCAATCGGTCCGTTGCGGTCTCCAACTGATTGCAAATCACGTCTGCCTTCTGAATTGTCCCCTGCAAATCTATCATCAGAACAGTTTCGCACATGCATCTTACGACACCCGCACGCTCTTTATCGACTACTGCTTCTTGCGCTGTTCCCGGTTACGTTTGACAGATCCCTCCCAGTTCATCAAAACGGCCTGGATCCGACCGGAGGACCTCTCTGTTTATGAAGCTATGGGGTATACGACATTCAAGCTTCTGGAACGGGGGATTCCGTCTGCGGAACTGCTGCGGCGCGTCAAAGCCTATAGCGAGAGGCGGTTTTCCGGGAATCTAGCCGAACTGCTGCTGTCTTATGGCTTCAAGGAACCGATTCGAAAGGAATCGTTCTGGACTCTACGCCACTTCTGGAAGCCGGGACAGGCAAGTACACAGCGACTGAAAGCGTTGCTTGACTTGGCGCGACTGCAAGGCATGCTCTCACCGTTGCCGGAGTGTCCGATCCGTATAGATTCGCGGCAGATTCCGGACAATTTCCTGGAAGGTTTTCGATACCGTGACTGCGCGTTTATGGACTGTCAAGTCTGTGGCTATTGCGAGCGGATTGCCGAGCAGGCAGTTTCGATCTCGCCCGAATATCGCACCGAAGTATTGAGAAAGTACTCAGAAATTGATGATATCATGGTAACGGGAGGGCTCTGGGATGTTTGACTCGCGTGCCACGGCAACGGAGTTTCTGGACCGGTCGGACTGTGATCCGTTTCTGGCTGCGGCCAGTTACCGATTCATGGAAACGGTCAATTTTTGGTTCGGCGGTATCCGGATGGTCCGGCGTTTTCTGGCTAACGAAACGGTGGGGCGCCATGCCGATGCCCCCCTGCGCATCCTTGACATCGGCTCGGGAAGTTGCGATATCCCTCTGGCGGTGAGCCGGTGGGCGAGCGCGTACGGTATCCCTCTGCACTTTACCTGCCTGGAAAAGGCCGGCCACGCGGTTGACATTGCGCGCGGGCAGCTTGCCCGATCGGGTAATCCTTGGGTTCATCTGATTCAGGAGGACGCCTTCACCCACCAACCCGCCGAAATGTATGATTGTGCGGTGGCTTCCATGTGCTTTCATCATTTCAGCGATGCACAGATCCTCATACTGCTGCGGAGGCTGAACGGTTTCGTGCGCAACAGCGTGTTGATTAACGATCTTCGCCGCTCGCGACTGGCGCATCTGGCGGCAAGACTGCTGCTGGTCACTACGCCGGCAGAGGTCCGGCATGACGCCCTGCTCTCCATCCGGCGCGGTTTCAAAATCAGTGAACTGAGTGCCTTGTTGGGTCAACTCGAAAGCGTCACGATTTCCGTGAAGCCGACCCGCTGGTTTCGGATTGCCGCCATCGTTCGGTTCAAAACGGGAGAGAACTCGTGAAGATCATCCTCAAAGGTCTGGGCACCGCCACCCCCCCGCTCTATGTCACGCAGGAGGAGGCTTACGAATACCTCTCTACGAATTTCATCCTTAAACCGGCCGAACAGGGTCTGTATCGCCGCATTCTTCTGGACGGGAAAATCAAAGGCCGTTATCTGGGGATGGATACCAAGAGGGATGCCCTCGAAACTGACCCCGACCGACATCTGGAACGCTTTCTCAAGTTCGGTCGTACCACAGCTGTCGCCGCCGCTCGCCGTGCTCTGGCGGAGGCTGGCGTGAAAACCGATGAGATAGCCGGTCTAGTCGTCAACACCTGCACCGGATACCTCTGCCCGGGACTTTCTTCGTATGTTGCGGCAGACTTGGGGCTCAGGACTTCCATTAGCTTCCAGGACTTGATGGGGATGGGGTGCGGCGCAGCCATTCCGAATCTCGAAGCCGCTGCCGGTATGCTGGCCCGGAACGGGGAAGGCCCGGTTCTCAGCATCGCCGTTGAGATCTGCACGGCCACAATTTTTCCCAGTCATGATCCGGATCTGGTTGTCAGCAATTCCATTTTCAGCGATGGTGCCGCAGCCGCCGTGCTCGACCGGGAGACGCATAACCGCCCCGGGGGTTTGGCACGCATGGTGGACTTTGCGACGGGCATTTTTCCCAAGTACCGTGAGGATCTGCGATACCGGACGGAAGGTGGTCGCCTCCGGAACCAACTGAGCAAGCGGGTGCCGGTGATCGGCGCACACACTGCCACGGACGTGGCGACTCGGCTTCTGGCCCGACATGGCCTCTCCCGGAATGACGTTGCCTGGTGGGCGGTCCATCCGGGGGGCACGGTCGTGCTGGCCCAAGTCGCCAAGAAACTGGAACTTGCCGATGAGGCCCTGCGGTTTTCCTACAACGTCTTCGAGAACTATGGCAATATGTCGTCACCTTCCGTTCTTTTTGTATTGCGGAAGATCCTGGACAGCAAACGGCCACAACCCGGCCAAAAAGGGATGCTTCTCGCATTCGGTGCCGGCTTCTCAGCCTTCGCCGCGCTCATGGAATTTGCGTCCCCTTGAAATCGGGTAACGATTCATTATCAAGAGCGGCTCAAGGAGAAGCGGAATTTTGAATGAATATTGTGC
>CAZDDA010000297.1:0-2669 GCA_964504085.1 uncultured Thermotogae bacterium
TAGGAATAGGGATGATGGATTCGATAAAGGCGCTGATCCTCATACATCTGCGGTTCCTTTCGTGCTCGTTCTATGGCTCACCAAGCGGCCGATAGCCGTTTACACCATTCCTCTTTGTTCCAGCAATTCCCAATAAAGATTTTCATACTCAGAAGCCGTCTTCTCGATTAGGAAGTTCTCCTCGACCCGTTGTCGCCCCGCTGCTCCCATCGCGCGGGCGGTCTTTGGGTCTTCGCAGAGACTCAAAAGCGCATTAGCCAGAGACTCCGGATCTTGGAGGGGCACGATTCGCCCCGTCACACCATCTATCACGGCCTCTCTGAACGCCATGATATCCGTTGCCACCACAGGCTTGCGAGCAGCCATTGCTTCCAAGACCACCTTGCTGAAGCCTTCTGCAAAGGAGGTCATGGCAAAGACGTCGATAAGATTGAATATTGCATACGTTTCTTCGAGAGAGACGAATCCAGTGAAGACTGTCTTGTCGTGTATGTTCAATGCTCTTGCGTCGCTTTTTAGATCGTTCGCCATCGGTCCCTGACCTACTATGATGAGTCTTGCCTCTGCATGTTCTCTGCCGATCACGGCAAACGCTTTCAGCAACGTCGTCTGGTTCTTCAGGGGAATGAGTCTGCCAACGTGTCCGACAACAAAAGCATCTTCTGCTAATCCCAATTGCTTTCTCGTCTTCTTGGCCTCGGAAGCCGCTTGGTCGATTGCGCGGATGTCAACGCCATTGTAGATCACGATTCTCTTTCTGCGAGCGCAAAGCAGCTTTTCCCACCAGGAAAACGACCGCTCCACGGCCCTGGAAACAAATACGTGTGCGTCAGCAAGAGGCAAGGTGAGTCCTTTGGCCACTCTTACTGGAATGGGAAAGCGAGTATGGACAGTGCCATTGCTGTTTACAATGATTGGAACTCCTGCAATCTTCCCGAGCACTCTACCGAGGATCCCGGATAGATTGTGGTGGGTGTGTACGACATCGAATTGTCCCCTTCTGAGCAGCCGGTATAGCCGCAACCACGCGAGTAGGTCAAGGCGTCCTTTGGCATCGAGTGCCTCCACTCTTTTGCCGTAAGCTTGCCGGTTTGCTATTATATCCGGGCGCACACTGTAATAGGAGCACAATACCACTTCAAAGGTCTCGTTGCTGATGTGGGCGGCGCGGCCGGAAGGCCCGGGGTCAGTCCCCATCGCATTCAATAGATGCAAGACCTTGGGCCGCTTTGATCGAACGTCATTGCCTCTATTCACTTTCGTGCACCAATCCATCGTGAGCGACGATGCTGCGTAATTGGGCAAGTCAACCTGTTGCTCTCGAGACCACTGCTCAGGCACTCGATTTCTTGATTGCTGTGCGCCCGCGGTGTAGTGACTCTCAATGCACTTCCTCCCGCGTATTCAGCGCCCGCGGTTCGTCGCTCACAGACGCCATGTGTCTGAAGCAATTGCGCAGAGCGAAAAACGCTCGGATGGGCATTGTCGCTCCATAGAAGAACAGCGCAATATCCAGGTGGTCTGCGAGTGCTGTCACCAAGACCACAAGATCGATCCCTTTTGTGTACAGGAAGGGGATGTGCAAGCGCTTGACGATGCGAGTTAGTGAAGCTTGGCTCTTTGTTCTCTCGTCGATTGGGGAAACACTGACAGGCACGTCCAGCTGGCCTCCGCGTTCTGCCCACCGCCTCAGCACGTGCCCCATCACTTCACCACTGTTTTGCATCAGAAGCTTGGAAATCGCTGCAGCGAAGCTGAAGACAAAGATTGCAGCAATGGGGTAGGTCCGATAGACGGCAAAGCCGAGGCCCAGGAAAATGGATGGATAGACAATATTGTGTCCCAACTTGTCCAGAAACATGCCAATGGGGGACTCGCTCTTCCTGTACCTTGTGATTTCGCCATCGACAACGTCGAGGCAGTGTTGGAGCACAAGCAGAAGAGCGCCGGCAATGGGAATCCAGTAGCTCCCAAGAGCAAGTAACGCTGAGCCCACCACGCCCATGATGATCCAAGCGACCGTCACATGGATGCCATCAACCGGCGTGTGCAGCAGAACCCAAGTCAGGTAGATCGATCCCTTTCTCCAGATGGCCTTGGCACGCGAGGCGGCAGGAGGGCGCTGACAGATTCTTCGCAGCTCTTTGGGTGACTCAACCTTTCGCATAACAGACTGGCCGAAAGCACGCTCCTGGATTCACATAACTTTAGTGCCGTATGGGATGCGAAGTCAAGGTGTGCCTTGCGCTCCACGCGAAGACCGTCTGTTGATTAAGCGCAGCGCGGCCTGCCTTTAGCGCAGAATAAAGAGTTTTTGGGGAGCGAAAGCGACCTGCTGTCCGTTTGCAAGGCGAGCCGCCATCGCATAGAGATAGACGCCGTTTGCCAGTGTACTGCCGCGATTGTCTTTTCCAATCCATTCGAGAACGCTTCCAGGCTGCCAATCGCTGTCAAATACCTTTGTGCCTGTCAGGTCATAGATCTGTACCCTGATGCTTGCGACCTCCGCACCCTCCACCCTGAACTGGGCGCTCTCTCTGACTGGATTGGGGACTACGGCAGAGCTGCGTGTAGCGAGCGGTCCGCTCGCTGCTGTGGGTGCGGCCGATTGAGACAGCAGGTTGAACCTGTCCGGGCTGAGCGCGTCGTGATGAATCCGTATCTCATCC
>CAZDDA010000297.1:2769-3839 GCA_964504085.1 uncultured Thermotogae bacterium
CGGAAGAGTCGGCCGCCGTGGTCCCCGCCCCCTCCTCGCAGCGCCAGTGGCCGACTGTGTCAGTTGAAGGCGAACCGGTTGGTTCCACGATGGCCTTTATGCAGATGTTGCAGGTCGGATCGCCCCATACAGCCGTCACGATGTCAGACCAGGTGCTTCCGTCCGAGCTGATGTAGCTCTCCCCGGCGTTGGCCGTTGCCTCGGGGGAGTACCAGGTCTCCCTGCACTCTGCGGGAATGGGGTAGTTGTAGCCCGGTGTTGTGTACTTGATGGCCACCACCAGGGTGTCTCCCGAGGAGACCGCCACCGGCGTGCCGAGATCCACGGTGTGATAACCGGCGTACGGCCACGTGCCGGTCCTGCTGGCCAAGACGGATCCGTTGAGTCCATTCTTTACGGCAATTTCATACGATGTGTTCGTTGTTGAGGCGTACGTGGTCACCGCGGTGACATATCCATTTGCGTTGACGCTAAACACATTGGCCCCCCAAGCAGTATTGGAGCCGTATCCCCAGTTGGTCGTCCAACCCAAGGGATCGTACTGATAGAGAACCGTTGTGTCGGGGTCCACTGCGTTGACGAACGCCGCGTTGCCCTTACCAATCTTGGTATCATAGTACGAAACGTAAAAGTATCCGCCGTCCCCCCAGGCAGGTCCCCAGCTGTTGCGAACGATCCACGCACCGTCTCCAGGGGGTTGCGTAGCCGGCGCCTCCGTAGCAAACAGAGTCCGGTCGAAGTCGTCATCCCACCCGACAATCGCTACAGCATGGTTGCTTCCCAAGAGCCCCGGATAATAGTAGGCGCTTTCGTCGGACCGATAGTAGCCGCTGTTCCAGTACATCGTCGTGTACGTGGCCCCGTAATCCATCACGACCTGCTTGATCGTGTCGTTATCCAAGCTGCTTGTCTTGTCGGGAGGCATCACGACGTCTCTGACAGACTTCCGCACGGACAGCCCGGACGTGCATCCGGTGGTGTAAGCACGATAGGGATCGTCGGCTTCGTTGATCGGGCCGCTGCGTCTGGCAAAATACGCTGTGCTCATGAAGTGATTCCCACCGCCGCAG
>CAZDDA010000298.1:0-3836 GCA_964504085.1 uncultured Thermotogae bacterium
ACCTCGAGCGGTTCAACGCCTACTCGATGATGGAGGATCCGATGACCAGCTGCGGCTGCTTTGAATGCATCACCGCCATTCTTCCCGAGACAAACGGCGTGATGATCGCCAGCCGTGAGTACACCGAGATGACCCCCATTGGGATGAGCTTCTCCACCATGGCCGGACAGATCGGCGGGGGGATTCAGACCCCTGGCTTCATTGGGATGGGCAAGCTCTATGTCACGAGTAAGAAATTTATCTCGGCTGACGGTGGAATCGAGCGTGTCGTTTGGATGCCCAAGCAACTCAAGGAGGAGATCTCCGAGCGGTTGGTAGCGCGCCTCGAAGAGATTGGAAAGTCCGATTTTCTGGGCAAAATCGCCACCGAGGAGGACGCGGCAACCAGTGAAGAACTGCTCGAGTTCCTGCAGAAGGTGGGCCACCCGGTCCTGGAAATGGAACCGATGATGTAAAGGAGGAACCAGATAGTCATGGCAAAACTGACCGGCATTGAGATCTACAAACTTCTGCCAAAGACCAACTGTGGCGACTGCAACTTTCCAACGTGCATGGCCTTTGCGATGCAGGTGGCAGCGAAAAAGGCGGCCCTTGATCAGTGCCCACACGTCTCCGAAGAGGCGCAGACTGCCCTGGGCGAGGCACAGGCACCTCCAATGAGGACTGTCAAGATCGGCACCGGCGACCGGGAGTTCGTCGTCGGCGGAGAGACGGTTCTCTTTCGTCACGAGGAGAAGTTCCATCATCCAACCGGGGTGGCAATTAAGGTTTCCGATGCACTATCCACCGAAGAGATCGACGCACGGCTAGCTGCGGTTGCGCAACTGCACTTTGTGCGCGTGGGAGAGGAGATCAGTGTCAACCTCGTTGCCGTCGACTGTCAAAACGCCGATGGTGGTTGTTACAGCGAGACGGTCAAGCAGGTGAGCGGAAAGACGGATTTGCCACTGGTCCTTCTGTGTCAGAATCCAGACGTCCTGGAGCCCGCACTGGCGGAGGTGGCATCCAGTCGGCCGCTCATCTGGGCGGCAACCCAGGAGAATTGGGAGGCAATGGCTGATCTTGCGGCTAAGTATAAGGGCCCGCTCGCGGTCCGCGCTGACACCCTGGAGGGTCTGGCCGAGCTAACAGAGCAGATCAAGGCCAAAGGGGTGGAGGACTTGATCCTGAACCCCGTAGGTACGGACCTGCTTGACTCTCTGACCAAGCTGAGCCAACTTCGACGGTTGGCCCTGGAGAAGGTCTTCCGTCCGCTCGGTTACCCGACGCTGGTGTTGACGAATAGTACCTCGCCAGCGGAGGAGGCGAGCGAGGCGACGACCTACATCTGCCGCTACGCGGGTATTGTGGTGATGAACGGCATTGAGAGTTGGGAGGTCCTGCCGCTTCTCACCGCTCGCCAGAACATCTACACCGACCCCCAGGTTCCCAATGCCATTGAAGCCAAGCTCTACGAGATCGGCGAGCCGGGACCCGATGCGCCGGTCCTGTTCACGACCAATTTTGCGCTCACGTACTTCACCGTTGCCGGAGAGGTGGAAAACAGCAAAGTCCCCGCATATATCTGTGTAGCCGATACCGAAGGACTCGGCGTCCTCAACGCCTACGCTGACGACAAGCTGACCGCGGAGAAGGTGATTCAGGCGGTGCAGGAGCAGGGCGTAATGGAGAAAGTGAGCCACAAAAAGCTGATTATTCCCGGTCTGGTCGCCGTGCTGCGGATGGAGATTGAGGAGGACTCCGGTTGGGACGTCGTCATCGGACCGGAAGACGCCGCCAGCATCCCACACTTTTTGAAGACTGAATGGAGCCCCAACTAGGCCAGCCGATGAGCAGCGTCAGGGTTACGTTTTTTCCTAGCGAGGAGAGCATCGAAGCCGAATCGGGAACGACCCTGTTGGACGCAGCAAAACAGGCTGGGGTCTTTGTGGCCTCGATCTGTGGCGGCGATGGGATTTGCGGCAAGTGTCGTCTGGTTGTCCAATCAGGGGACGTTGAAGCCAGTCCCACCACCCTGCTCAGTCGCAAGGAGATTCAAGCCGGTTACGTCATCGCCTGCCAGACAAAGGTGGTCGGAGATGTTGAGGTCGTGGTGCCTCCCGAGTCGCGCGGCGAAGGCGCCCAGATCCTCATCGATCAGGACGCTCAGCGCTTCCGCGCTCTCTATCCCACGACGGCCGAGCAGGCGTTCTATCGCCACGATCCGCTTGTTCAAAAGCTGTACCTCCAACTGCCTGAAGCAAACCTGCAAGACAACCTGGCCTGCCAGGAGCGTCTGTTTCGCGAGATTCGCAAACGTGTAGATGCATCGGACATGCAGATGGGCCTAAAGGTCCTCCAGACCCTTCCTCTCCTTCACCATGAAGACGACTGGCGGGTCACCGTCACTTTGGGCAGACGTGGGGGAACGGTGGAGGTGATCCGGGTGGAAGCGGGCGATCGCGCTCGCTCCAACTACGGAATTGCCCTTGATGTTGGCACCTCCACTGTTGTGGTGCACCTGGTGGATCTTGCCTCCTCTGAGACCATCGATGCCGAAGCGTGCTACAACTCCCAGACACCGTTTGGGGGTGAGGTCACGCGCCGGATCATGTACGCCGAACGGGAAGGGCCAAAAGCGTTGAGGGACGCCGTTGTGAGCGATATCAACAATCTGATCTCCACCCTGGTCTCACGCAATCCGGTCGATCTGAACGACGTGGCGACAGTCTTTGCCGCCGGGAACACAACGATGCTTCACTTTTTGCTTGGACTGAATCCAAGCGGAATACGCAAGAGCCCTTACGTCCCCGCTGCCACGGTCCCTCCGCCGGTGCGTGCCGCCGAGGTGGGCATCAAGATCAATCCGCGTGGCCTGCTGTACGCGATGCCGTCCATCGGTGGTTGGGTGGGGGGAGACATTACTGCCGGGATTCTGGCCACCGGCTTATCCGAGACCGACCGGCTGACGATGCTGATCGACGTTGGCACGAACGGAGAAATCGTTCTCGGCAACCGGGATTGGATGATCGCTTGCGCGACGTCCGCCGGCCCGGCGTTTGAGGGAAGTGGCGTAAGATGTGGAATGAAGGCAAGCAGTGGTGCGATTGAGCGGGTGGAGATTTCCGCCCAAGGAGAGGTCACCGTGCAGACCATCGAGGGCACCAAGGCGAAGGGGCTCTGCGGCTCAGGATTGATCGATGCGATTGCTTCGCTGTTCGAGGCGGGAATTATCGATCGTTTGGGAAAGCTCCTTGCGGAGCGTTCACCTTACGTGCGTGAGCAGGACGGTTTGCTGGAGTTCGTTGTCGTTCCTGCAGGAGAATCGGAGACCGGGGGAGATATCGTATTGACTCAGCCCGATATCGAGAATGCTCTTCGTGCCAAGGCGGCGATCTACGCGGGGGCGAAAATTCTCCTGGAATCGACACAGGTTGAGTTTGGTGACATCGAGCAATTGTTCATTGCCGGAGGATTCGGCAACTACTTGGATCGGGAAAAGGCGATCATCCTGGGAATGATTCCCGATATTCCACTCAAGCGAATCCGGTTTGTGGGCAACAGCTCGCTCATCGGCGCGAAGATGGCCGTTCTCTCCAGCGAGGCGTACGCAAAGTGCTTCAAGATCGCCAAGGCCACAACCTACTACGACCTCATCACCTATCCTAATTACTACGAGGAATTCATGTCCGCGAAATTCCTCCCTCACACCGACCTTGCGCTCTTTCCGACGGTCGCACAACGGCTGTCCGCAACAGAAGGGTTAACGCTAAAGGGGAGGATGTAGGTGCCGTTCACGATCGCAGTGGCCGGAAAGGGTGGAACGGGGAAGACGACCGTCACCGGCCTTGTGATTC
>CAZDDA010000299.1:0-3829 GCA_964504085.1 uncultured Thermotogae bacterium
AAGCTCCTCACAGGTGATCTCCACGGGAATTTCCTCTCCCCACCCGCAAATTACAGCGAACAGCACAAGACCCACGAATGGAATGACACGTCGGAGGCGCGCCCATGCTTTGCGGCTGTTCAGCCGATCAAGCTGGAGAAAGAGAAGCACTCCTACCAGGCCAAACAGGATGTTCGGGATCCAGGCAGCCAGTGAGGGAGGTATGATTCCCCGCCTTCCCAAGGTCTGGGTCCACAGGAGAGTGCCCTGGAACAGGCCGACCAAAAGCAAGCTGATTACGATCCCCACCGCTCGGCTCCGCCACCCGAAGATGAGGCTGGCGGTACCACCGAATAGAACAAACACCAGTGTTGCCAGTGGTATTGCTGCTTTTAGATGACACTCGACAACAAGTTCGTCGGCGGGCAGCCCGCTCTCCCTCAGAAGTGCGATGCGACTGCGGAGCTCGCCGATGCCCATTTCTGATGGCGTTCGTGATCCGAAAAGGAAATCGGCACCGCTACGATCCACGGCCACGTGAAGCTGTTCAAACGTTCCGGTGTAGATGAGAATTCCTTCTTGGTCATAGCCGTACACCCTGCCATTGTGGAGACCCCACGCGTTCTCCTCCCAAACACCCTCTTCGGCGGTGATGGTGGTTATTGCCGCTTCTGCTTGCGGGAAGATCTTGCCCTCAATATCGTAGACGAGAACCCCGCGCAGGCTACCGGTTTCCTCGTCGTAGCGTCGGACGTAGAAGAATTGCCCCTCCGGCCCCTTGAAGAAGGTATTTGCTCGGACGTGCGGAACCCCTTGGCGGAAGATGATACTCCGTAGCACCCGCTGGTAAACGTGCTCTGAGGAAGGAACAGCCCAGTTGTATAAAGCGAAGTCAGCGATTCCGATGAGGAACGCCGCGATCAGCAACGGCAGAAGAACGCGTCGTAGTGAAATTCCCGCTGCCTCGAAGGCCATAATCTCTCGGTCGTGGACCAACCGCCCCAAACCGAGGAAAGTGGCAAAAAGGCCGCTGACGGGAAGAGCAAGGACAAGAAGGCCGGGCATCTTCAGTACAAGAAGCCGCGCGAGCATGCCGATTCCTACTCCACGGTCGACCATCAGGTCCGAAAGGGAGAGAATCAAGTTGAGGAGGATGAACAACAGCAAACCAAACAGCGACAGGAGGAATGGCCCGATCATCTCGCGTAGAACGTAGCGGTCAGAATAGCGGATCAGCATCTCATGGGAATAATACTGGAACAAGCCTCCAGGTGCCTAGCACAAACGTGACAAGCACCAAAATCGGTCCCAAATAGCGTTTGACTGGCTATTTCCCATCGGGTATAGTGGCGGCGATCGATGATGGGAAAACGTCTGTATATTGAGACTTGGGGTTGTCAGATGAATCGCCATTCCTCAGAGGGGATCGCGGGAATCCTCGACCGTGTGGGCTTTACACTCACCTCCACCCCGTCAGAGGCCGATGTTGTGGTGTTCAACACGTGCGCGGTTCGGCAGAAAGCAGAAGAGAAGGTCTATGGCCGTATCGGCGTCATTGCGAAGCTGAAGGAGGAAAAGAACATCGTATTTGGCGTTGGGGGATGTATGGCCCAAGTGCGTGGGGAAGCCCTGTTGAGGCGATTTCCGGTGATCGACTTCCTGTTTGGTACTGCCGAGCTTTCCGCGCTTCCGAAGATCCTTTGCAAGGTTGGGGCGCGGCGGCGACAGATCGCTCATCTTCCCAATCCGACAGGAATGGAGGAGTTTTTCTACCGGCGGGAGAGTCTGGCCACTGCAATGGTGACGATTACGCAGGGGTGTTCCAACTTCTGCTCCTATTGCATTGTGCCCTACGCGCGTGGACCGTTACGCAGCCGTTCACGGGAGGAGATTGTTGCCGAGATTGGCGGTTTGAGGAAGGCTGGATACAAGGAAGTGCTTCTTCTGGGACAAAACGTGGATGCCTATGGAAGGGACAATCCGGACTACGGGGATTTCCCCGGACTTCTGGCAGAAGTAGCACAGACTGGAATCCAGCGCGTCCGCTTCACGACCTCTCATCCTCGTGACATCACTCCGCGGGTGCTGGAGACGATCGCCGAGGAAGAGAACATCTGTAATCACTTGCATCTTGCCTGCCAGTCGGGGAGCGATCGAATCCTCCGTGTGATGAATCGAGGCTATACTCGAGAGGCTTTCTTGTCTATCGTGGAAAAAGCGCGCGAGATGGTGGAAGGGGTAAACCTTACTACTGATCTAATCGTGGGCTATCCTGGGGAGAGCGAGCGTGACTTTCGGGCGACGATGGAGTTGATCGAAAGGGCACGTTTCGGCTCGATTTTCGTGGCGAAGTATTCTCCACGGCCGGGCACACGTAGCGCTTTGGTGCCCGATGACGTTCCTGATGACGTCAAAGACATGCGTTTGCAGGAGGTCCTCATCCGCCAGCGTGAGATTGCCGTTGAGGAGAACAGACAGAGGATCGGACAGGTTGTTCGAGTCCTTGTGGAAGGACGGACTCGAAACGGAGCGTTCCACGGGCGGGGAGATGATCATCGTACGGTAGTTCTGAGCGGTGATGCGGAGATTGGAACGTTTGTCCCAGTGCGGATTGAAGCCGCCTCTGCAGCGGCGCTAAAAGGGCAAGTCCTTGTTCCCGTTACCGCGAGAGGAGCGTTATGATCGTTACAGTCACTCCTAATCCGGCTATTGATAAGATCTATGGAATTGATCGACTGAAGGTAGGCGGGGTAACCCAAGATGAGTTCCTGACACGTGCAACGTGGAGTGATATGTCAGCCGGTGGGAAAGGCATCAACGTCTCGATCTTCCTTGCTCGGATGGGAATGGAGAGCGTGGCCATGGGGTTCGTGGGAGGATACACCGGGCATGTCGTCGTCCGCGACCTACGCGACGAGGGGGTAACGACGAATTTCGTTTGGGTGCAGGAAGAGACGCGGACCAACGTCACGATTCTGGAACACGGCCGCGAGCATATCCCAATCCTGATTGATGAAGCAGGGGCATCGGTTTCTCAACCGGAGATCAGTCGTTTTATGCGACGCTACAAGCGGATGATCAAGCAGGCCAGCTGGGTGGTGCTCGGTGGGAGTCTTCCTCCCGGGATCCCCGACGATTTCTACCGGGGACTGGTTGAGGTGGCGAAAGAAGGGGGGGCGAAGGTGGCGGTGAGTGCCGGAGGTAGCGCGCTGACTCACGCTCTCCCCGCCTGTCCTTACTTGGTCAAACCGGACATTCGGGAGCGCCTCTCCATGGAAGGGGCAGACCTGAGCATGCGAGAAGGGATCATCGCCGCCGGCAAGAACATGGTGGCGTGTGGAGTAGAGATGATCATCGTCTCTCACGAGTTTACCGGTGACATCGTGATCACTCGGGACGCAATTTGGGAGATCAAGGCAAGAGTGAGTGCCACCGCGCTCCAGAACCTGGTTGGCGCTGACGATGCCTTGCTCGGAGGACTCATTTTCAAACTCAATCAGGATTCAGGCATCGAGGAGGCGCTTCGCTTTGGCATGGCCGCTGCTATCCGAAGTGCGGAAAGCCGCAAGAAGATCTGTCAAGATGTGGGCCAGATCGAGGCAGAGATGGCGCACGTCACCCTGGAACGGGCGTGAGGAGGAGTTTTCATGAAAGTCCGGGAGATCATGACCAAGGATTTAACAGCGGAGGAGAAGACCATCCCGGTACGGGAGCTGATCTTTATCCTGAACAGTGCCGACATGTCCAGCATGCCGATTGTGGATGAAGAAGGAAAGCTCATTGGAATAATCTCTGAGAAGGACCTCATCAAGGCGGCCCTTCCCGGCTACTTCGAGATGCTTCACAGCAC
>CAZDDA010000300.1:0-3819 GCA_964504085.1 uncultured Thermotogae bacterium
CGACCTTCAGGATCGAATTTGACCACCCGATGGTGCCCCGTGTCAGCCACATAGACATTCCTTTGGCTGTCCACTGTGACGCCGAGGGGTTCATCAAGAAGAGGTTCTAACTCGTCGGATTCGTCTTCTTCGGCATCGTCCGGGTTCGCACCGATGACAAGCAACAAAGCGCCTTGGGGAGTAATCTTCTGGATTCGGCAGTTGTACGTATCCGCAACGTAGAGCATCCCCATATCGTCGACTTCCACGTCGCAAGGGTAATCGAATTCGGCGGGGCCATCCCCCTGTGTTCCCAGTGAACCAATCAATCCGCCTTGGGCATCGAATCTCTGAATACGGCTGTTCCCAGCATCAGGAATGTAGATCGCTCCCCGCCGGTCTACTGTGATTCCTTTTGGGAGCTTCAACTGGTCAGGGCCATTACCTCTCGCGCACTGCCGAATGGTACGCACGTACTGGCCATCGTTATCGAATAAAGACATCCGGTATGCGTCCTTGGCCGGCCGGTCGAGAACAACGATGTCCCCAGTTTCGGTCAATGCAACGCTAAACGGGTACACCAACGCGCAGGCTTCACTCTGACCGAACTCAAGGACTGTGTGAGCGCTCTCCGCACTGTCAGCGGGGGTAGACACGGAATTGGGCTCCCTTACGGCTTCGGGAGCATCGGGAAGGCGTTCCGACATTTGCTGTCGGAAGGTGGAGGACGCAGCGGACAAGTTCGCCAGCTTCGCAGCACATGTCTCACACAGCCCTCGCTCGTTTAGGGGGGCGTCCTTCTCACATATTTTGCAGGACATCAGTTGCTCCTTGTCCGGGCGAATTACAGTGGCGGTGGGCGTGAATACTTTATGGCATCGATTGCGGACTCCAATCAGGAGTACTGTACCTCAAGCCGGGCCACTTCGGACTTCAGTTGCGTGCCTACCTCTTTGATCTTCTGATACCTGTCTGCCTGTGGATCGCGCTTGTGTTGCTGACAAAGATCGAGTAGGCCCATTTTGCTCTTGTTCAGGCGAGCCTTTTCCTCCGGGCGAATCTTGTCGCCGTGATCCTTGAGAAGATGGTCGAGGCGGTCCAGAACGTGTAGCCTGTCGCCGCTGCAAGTCTCCATCTTAATCTTGGCGGTTACGAGGCGGTCCGGGAAGTTGACCATGCGCGCCGTCACGACGAGCAGATGATCTTCGGTGATTTGGAAAGCGATCTCCAGGGGTTCCGCCATGCTGGGACTTGCGGGGGTTTCGAGCATTAGGGAAGCCAGTTGTGTGTTCAGGACAGCATACGGCAGATTGCCTTCGTAAACCTCGATGGGGCACTGCCCTGGCATGTTCGCCGCACGCGATGTCATGCAGAAATCCCGGTTGGTGATGTAGCAGGGGATATCGGTTTGCTCGGGAATGACAATTCCAAGAACGTCATCTTGTCCAGTCACGCGAATGCCAAGTGACCGCGGCCACTTCTGTTGCAGGCCACGAACGTCCTTGTGTTCGGGTGCCGCTTCCTCCTTGAAGTTCTCGTCGTGCCTTACGGTGAATTCCCTTTTGCGTTGCTCGCCACTGGTACTCGTAGCAGACAATTCAATGGCGTTCGTTGTGTTAGGAGCCAACGCCACCGTCAGCGAGAACTTTCCAGCATCATCGGCCTTGCCGTCTACCGCACCCACTGGTGCACGAACCTCGACTGTAGCGCTCGGAGACGTCCGTCCGTTGATCGTAATCTCTCGCTCCGCCGTTACCTGTGGCACAAATTTCACGGTGACGCGGTGCACACCCTTCTCAATGGGGGCCGAGGCCGTATACATTGCGGCTCCGAAACCCACGGCAAGGTCCGGATTGATCTTCTTGCACGGTTCCTTCCCGAAATACTCGGCAACCTTGCGCTGCACAAGAGGGATGTAGGTCGAACCCCCAACCAGGAGAATAGTGTCGATGTCCTCCTTGGTGAACTTGGGCTCTTCGAGTTTCGCGTTTGCGATGGCCTCCTCGACCTTCTTGATGGTCTTGTCGATGTATCCGAGTTCGTCGGGAGCAGGAGGTTCGTTGATCATGCGCTCAAACTCGTCGCGCGTTACCTTCACCTTCACGTTGACCGGCATCCCGCTGACGACCGCCTGCACAAGGATCGTGGCCGACTCCGAGTCCGAGAGCTTAATCTTGGCTCTCTCGCAGTCATTTCTGGCACGCTGTAGAGCATCGACGCTGCTCTCAAGGTCCACGCCCGCTTGTTCCTTGACTTGTTTCGAAACGTGCGTGAGCAGTACTCTGTCAAAATCGTCACCACCAAGGTAGTTGTCGCCGGCCAGTCCGAGCATCTTGTAGTCGAAGCAATCGATGATGGCCACGTCAAACGTGCCGCCACCCAGGTCGTAGACCAAGACGGTATCCTCCGTGCCGTAGGCCAGGGCTGCCGCCGTGGGTTCTGCCAACAGTCGGAGGTTCGGCAGGCCCGCTTGTTCGCCGGCGCGCTTGGTCGCTTCCTTCTGGGCACCAGAGAAATAGGCAGGTACGGTGATGACCGCGGTATCGACCGGCTCCCCCAAACGTTCTTCCGCCGCCACCTTCAGTTGTTTAAGGATCATCGCGGAAAGGTCCACCGGCGTATAGCGTTGCCCACCCAACTCATGGGTCTTGTCACCCCCAATGTCTCTCTTCCATGAGCGGACTGTCGGCAATACAACGGCCTCGTCTTTGGCGGCCTGACCGACAAGGAGTTCACTGTCGTCTTCGTTATATGCAACCACCGAGGGAGTCGTTTGACGTCCCTTGTTCTCGATAACCTTCGGCTCGTTCTGCAAATGGGCAGCGACAGAATTTGTCGTGCCAAGATCGATTCCGATATCTGCCATGCCAGTGCTCCTAATACGAATGTGGTTGATTACCCGGACATGCCAGGCTGTAAATGCAATTGTCACTATGTCGTAAACGACGTTTCCAGAACACCACTGCCGTGACGTTGAGGACGCCCTTTACGATCGGAAGCTCGATGACTAACCCTTTCTCTTGGTCATGCCTCACGCAGGTCGGCAATGTGGCCCCGTCTCTGTTTTCGAAAGATCTCGGCATGTTCACACAACGCAGGCTGTAGCACCCTTGCTCGTGGACCCCAAGGTCGACCCCGAATTCCGCCATGTTGTTGCACCTAATAGGAACTTCTTTGAAGCGACGCTCCTGGCTCGCCTCAATACGTAACTTGAGCACGTCGCAAGACGTGCAACTGCCCGTCCACGACGCGCACCCACAATGATCTCACAACCGTTCGGACCACTCGTTTTCCTTGGTCGTTTGCCGACACAACGGACCAAGGCTCGGGAATCCCAACGCCCTCGAATTCGACATTGTTGTAGTTCTTCCCCACAATCTCGACGCGGTGGACTCCCGATTCTGCCAGTGTTTCCAGAAAGAGCTTGTATGTTTCCTCGAATGCTTTGCGAGTTTCTTTTTGTTTGCGCATGCGCTTGCTTTGTTCACACATTCGAAAAACGTCCTCAAAGCTGTCGGCGACTCGAATCAGGGAAAGCAGCCACTGCTTCTTCTCTTTCTCGGTCGAATTGCGGTCAGCCGCTTGTTGCTGTTGGCACCGTTTCGCATCAGCATAGAAGAATTCCAGCTTGGTTCGGAGCCCGAGGATTCGGTCCTCGTGGGATGCGCTCATGGCTGGAGGCTGCATTCCCGCATCGCTCGCAGGAAGTGCGAACTCGGGTATCTCATTCTTGGCCATTCCCAGTGCTCCTTGTCATCAATCAACACTCAAAGGCTATGACACTCTGGACGTCCGCCGTCGTTGTCTTAGGAAAAGGGGTTTTCGCGGTTTCGAGGTTCA
>CAZDDA010000301.1:0-3787 GCA_964504085.1 uncultured Thermotogae bacterium
GACGCCCACATTCTTGACGGTGGTTCGCTTGTAACAGGCCGGGCAAACGATCCTAGGCACTTCTTCTCTCCTTCGCTGCGCTTCTGCTCTTCTTCGTCCTACGGCGCGCAGCGGGTCTGTACTCATCTGTTCTCTGCGCCCTCCGGGCTGCTGACACGCCCACTACTTTCTCGTAGGTCGAGTCTTGAAGTATCCAGTCGGGATACGACCAATTCTCAGGGACCCACTCAGCAGTAAGTGGGTGCTCGGTGACGATCTCCATCAGCACGCCGCAGGCATCGCAGCGCAGGCGTTTGAAGAGCCACACATCTTCTTGGGCTGAATTGTTCGGCGCATCGCATGCCGGACACCTGATCACTGTCATCGTTTTCTCCTCGCACTGTCGCTTCATATTCACGGACACCTTCCATCCACCTCGGCCCTTAGCTAGTCCTCTTCATACCAACAGGGCACACGCTCACCCCTTTTTCGATGCCAAGTTTGGCCAGGACGCCATCTCTGCGCAACTGCCCATCTTCACAATTGACTTATTGCGCAGATGGCATTATACTCAGAGAGATGGCTTTGTCAAGATGGCGAAACCAAGACTCAAAGGGGGAAGAATGTCCAGTTCACATGCGGCTTTCTTCAAGATGTTGTCCGCACGATCGCGGGTTCGGATTCTTCAAGTACTTGCAGAAAAAGGGGAGATCTCCGTCGATGAGCTCAGCTCACAGCTTATTGTGACCTCCACCACCGTGTCGCGTCACCTTCAACTACTACGGATGCACGGGCTGGTAACTATGCGGCAGGAAGCGCAAAACCGTTTTTACTCGCTCAGCAAGGAGAAGATCGCCCAGCAGATCGCCTCATTTCTTGATGATTTGGCGATCGACCTGCCGGAGAAGGCAAGTCTTAGAAGTCGGGTAGACGCACATAGCAAAAATAGGTAAATTGGGAACTACCGTCCACCGAGCGGAGAAAGGAGGGCCAAAATGAGAGGCTGCAAAAGTCTGTTGTTAGTGGTGGTTTCGTTATTGGTAAAGGCAGTTGGCCTTGCCTCTGCAGCTTCAGCGCCGTCTACATCTTGGGAGGCAGGCTACGGAGGAAGGACCTCGAAATGGAGTATTCCGGCCAGCAAACTGTGGACGGTGGGTACATCCTAGTTGGATGGACCAAATCGAAGGGGTCAGGTGGAGCAGATATCTGGCTCGTCAAAACAAATGCCAATGGAGTCAAACAATGGGAGAAGACCTTCGGCGGTAACGGAAATGACTGGAGCCGGTGTGTGTAGCAGACACACGATGGAGGATACATCCTCATTGGTTACAAATTCACGGCACAATAGCAACGAGACCACCAACTCTGGTTGATAAAGACAGACTCCAGCGACAAATTGAAGTCAGAAGCGAAGTCTTCATGATGGAACCCACAAGGAGGTGAAGGATGCTACCCTTTAACAAGCTCTTGTGTCCAACGGATTTCAGCGAACCTTCAATGGAAGCGGTGCGAGCGGCCAATGAACTCACACTGCATTTTGCCGCGAGGCTATACCTCGCTCACGTCATTCGCGGAACGCCCGGTGCTGGGCTAGGCCACTTCGGGGAAGGGCTCGATGCATTTGACATCGTCGGATATGAGAAGGCGCTCGCCCGAGATGCGAGAAGAAGACTCAAAGATCTGATCGGTAAGACCGTATCGAACGAGGCCCGGGTAGAAGTCGTGGTAACACTGGGAGACCCAGCGAAAGGGATACTGGAAATTGCCGAGAAAGAAAAAGTGGATCTCATTGTCATCGCGACCCATGGCAGAACAGGATGGCCGCACCTTGTAACAGGGTCTGTTGCAGAGAAAGTTGTCCGCCACGCCTCTTGCCCGGTACTGACGATCCGAATGCAACGCAACCAGACGACGGCCTAAGTTGGCAAGAGATCGGCCCTGCGTAAAGGGGCACTGGGGCGTGGTTGAGCCCATGCCGACGCAAGTATGCCGTGATGAAAAGCCAATGTAGACGATGATCCAGAACAAGCGTGGCCTGCGAGCACCACAGGAAAGAGCGTTTAGAGACGTTGGGGTGTTCGCAACGACTCCCTTCATCTACAAAGGGACTGCAACTCTAGGAGAATACCTTGTTGACCACTACAAGACACCCAGCGTAGAGCGGCCCGTAAAGGCAGAGGGAACATTCCATGCGAGGAGATCTTTCACACTGCGAATCAGGAGACAGGTAGACTCTTCGACCGAATATGACGTTCGGTTAACACAGCATCCTTTCCTATTGCACTTTTCCGTGTGGGCATTCTGTGAACAAGAAGCCCAGGTTTCTACGACGATCAAAGAATACTGGGAGACAATATCTCCCTTTTTCCACCACCCCACGGAAGCTTAGCACTCACTGGGGTAAGCCAGATCCTCTGCCTTATGGAGCCTTTCTCTTGTTCCTTGTCCAATCCAACGCGGTCATTCAAGCAGGCATACTGCTGACATCAGTTCGCGTACGAGTGCCAGCAAGTACCAACAAGAAGCCAAAAGTAGTAATTCCCGCCATCGCTAGGAACATCCCTCTAAATCCGAATAGCGGCATTACGAGGCCAGCAACAAGCGGCCCGAAAACACCTCCAAGCGCCCGGGTTGAGTCAAAAAGGCCGAGCATAACGGCATGGCGCTCGGCAGGAATGACGTCGCCGATGTGGGCCGTTGAGCCCATATACAAAGCGGCAAAGGCTGTCCCCACCAGCAAATGACCAACAGCCATCCCCCACACCCCCTGGGCAAGGGCGAAAACAGGTGCAACAAACACGGACAGCCCAAAGCCTACCAGGAAGATCGCTTTTCTTCCCAATCGATCTGCCAAGCGGCCAAAGAGGACTAATCCGAGCACTTGAGCCAGGGCAGTAAGGCCACTTACCACACCCATTAGTCCGGCAGGAATTCCGACTGAAGCCATATAGACAAAGATCAGGCTGAAACTGCCAGCTATTCCCATCTGACGAAACGTGACACCAAGGTACAGAGCTCTCAGCCCCTTGTCTCTCAGGTACCGCCAAAACGGACTTCTATCGTGTGTGGCAGTTTCTTGGGGCACCCGAAGGAAGAAAAGAGGCGCCAAGGAAACGAGGGGGAGAAAGGCAACCACCGACACCGTCCATCGAAAGCCGATCGCTTCGAGAAGAAACCCGGACACGGCTCCTCCCAACATCCACCCCAACGCGCGAGACGAACTTATGTACGACAGGTTTCTTCCGCGTCCACGCCTGGAACTCACGTTGGAAACCATTGCCATGGTTATGGGGGCAAAGCCAGAGATGATAACGGCTCTAATCAATCGAATCACAAGCACCCCAGAAGCAGGGAGCAGCAAGGCATACGAAGCGAGCGTGAGCGCGCTTGCAGGTAGTATTAGGAACAACAAACCCTTTCTTGAGAATCGATCGCCCAAAGCTCCCCACAGGAGACTTCCAACAAGCATCCCAAGCCAAGTCAACGTTGAAAGGAGGCTGATGATAATGGGCTGAGCCTGGAGATCCTTCAGATAAAGCTGAAGAGGAAGATCCACCGCTGAGGCAGCGATACACCTTAGAATGCTTATTATGGCCAAGGGAAATAGTAACACTGTTTGCGGCATCGCGACGATGTCACAGTCTGTGTCTTGTGAGCTGCCGTTTTCTTCCACTTTCCTGGGCATACAAGAGGCCATGCTACACGCAAAGGGAAAACAGTTCTACAGATGCATGCCCTTCTGCACCACTCATCTGCATACCTCAACTTCTCCCGAGATAGATGACTAGAGAACGATGATCCGAGCGAT
>CAZDDA010000302.1:0-3783 GCA_964504085.1 uncultured Thermotogae bacterium
GGACTCGCGGTTTAGGAAACCGCTGCTCTATCCACCTGAGCTATAGGGCCACGCATTGTCCTGCAATAGGTTACGTCAACTGCCCCCTTGCGCGATTTTCCCCGTTCGGGCTCCTTCGGGCGAAAATTGGTCCGCCCGAGCCGAGAAGGCGCTCTCCATGTCTTCGACCAGTGAGCCCGGCGCGAGGTGCGCGTACCGCTGAGTTGTCTCTGCCTGAGTATGTCCGAGCACCTTTCCGACCTTGTAAAGACTCATCCCGGCCATGACCATTCGTGAGGCCGCGTGGTGACGCATGTCATGAAACCGCCAGCCCCGCAGGCGTGCAACATCGGTTTTATCCCAACCCAAGGCCTTGATAGCGTCATCCCATGGCTTCCGAGGGAATGTCTCCCATGGCCAGAGACGGCCTCGCCGGCGAGTGCCGAAGGATTCCAGTATCCGGCGCGCCTCGGCCACGAGTGGAACACGCCGCGGCTCACCTGTCTTTGTCTCCGAGCCTCGAAGGGTTACAAAGGCCAGGTCGGGCTCGATATCCTCCCAACGCAGGCCCATGATCTCGCCCTGCCGCATCCCCGTACAAGCCGACAGCGCCACCAGTGGGCGAATACTCGCCCTTGGCTTCGGCCCGTCTTTCCTCTCCTTCTCAGCGATCCGGTCGCAAGCGTCAAGCAGATCGGAAAGCTCCTGATCATTCAGGTATCGATCTCCGAGCTTATTTTCCTTCAGGCGCTCCAGCCGAGCCGCCGGATTATTGAGCAGGAGATCCCAATCTACAGCTTTCCTGAACATATTGTGTAGACGGGTCCGATACCGGTTGTACGTCGCCGGAGACCATCCTCCCCGCAGTCCCCGGGCAAGAAATCGCTGGAGATCGCCGGCCGTGATACTGTTCAGGAAGGTGTCCGCCCCGAGGGCTTCTTTGATTGCCTCCAGGCGGCCGACCAGCTGACGCTTGGAACGAGCAGCTTTCACCTCAACATAATCTTCCTTGTACCGCTCAATAAAATCCTCAAGGCGCATCTTCTGTTCGGCACGGGCGGCCTTCTCGGGGAAGTGTTCGGCATCCATCAGGTCATTGAGCAACCGCGCCCGGAGCTTGCGGGCATTTTCAACCGTGCGGGCTTTGCCCGTCTTTCGACGGCCTCTGAGTTGTACATCAACATGGTAGGTCTTCACCCCGTCACCGGCCGTCCACAACCTGATGCCCCGCTCTATCGTCGTCCAACTCATCGGAATACCCTCCGAGTGATTGTAGCGTTGCTTTCCCGCCCCGTCAGCCCCGGGATTCAGCGCCCGTTGGGCGATCAGCCCGATCCCGGACTTCCTCCCCTCCAGGGAGAGATCGGGGCTCAGGCGCGATCTGAGGGCCTCACCTTAGAGCGCTTCCTCGATCGCATCTGAACACCCCCGGCCGAAACCGTCCAGAATCCCCATGAAGTGCTCTCTCGGGAATTCGGGATCCTCTGCTGCTATTCCCCGAACAGCCTTGCGAAGATGCGAGAGAAATTGAGGCACGTCGTCGAGATCAGATATGCAGGCTCGGAGGAATCCCGACAACAGCCCGGTGAGGAGGTGTGCTGACGCTCGCAATGGTTGGGGATCCTCGCGTGCAATATCCCAGGCCGCCTCGATCAGACCGCGTGACTGCTCCAGATGAGTAATGGTCATGAAGCGTCCTCCCCTGAATCGCGTCGGTGGATCTCAGGCGTCCGTTCGCATTCGTACCGGGTCTCTACGGCCTTTTCCGCCTCATTGCGAATCACGGTAGCGATTCCACGCATCCGATCGGAGACCGTCTCCGGAATCCACTCGCGGTCGGCCCCTCCGTTGTCCATGGTGCCGGCCAGGATCTCGAGCTCGGTCGCGGCGGTGTGGAGTAGGTAGTCATCTACGATACTCATGACTTCACCGCCTCGGCAACATCCCGAATCTCCAGCCAGGCTCTATCGAGCACACTGGCGATTCCCCGCATCTCGGCACCGAGTTCATGAGTGAGAGTGTGGAGTCCACTCAGTTCATTCTGCCAGTGCTCGATCATGTTCTGGCCGTGAATGTCTCCGCACTCAAGGATGTTGTTTAGCGCGCACTCCATGACGGCGAGTTTTAGCCTGATGTCCTGGGCCTTGCCGTTTGCCGAAACGAGTTCTTCGCTCAGTTGGTCTGTTATGGTTGACATGCTGACCTCCAACAAAGACGGCCCCCGTTCGCGGTGTCTACGATACCATCCGAAAGGAGGGAATCCCGCTACTGAGGGGCCGAGTGCTGTAACTTGATCACTCGAATGGTACCGTAGACAATTGGACTCTAGCAGACCACACCGACAAGATCAAGTAGGATTCGAGAAAATCCACGGCACTCCGAGGCCGCAAAGTGCCACCAGTGAGGTTGAACAGCCGCGGCTGTGGTGATCGGGTGAATGGGTATCAATTCTTAAGCCGATAGATTGCGAATTCTTGGAGCGGGCTATGGATGATTATGAGGCCACACTTGTAGTTGACTGGTTCCTTGAGATCGAGCAGCGCCTATCGAACCTGCTGCAGATCACCCGCCTTACACCATCAAGTCGTGAATTGCCACTGCCGCCCCTGGCAAACGTCATCGTTGACGCTGGTAGTCTTGTCGATACCGTTTTCAGGGACAACTGCGTCAGCAGAAAGAAGCGGAAGAACCTGGGCATTGTAGACTTTCATATCTACTTCGAACCGCTCCTCAACCTCTCCAGGCAGCACTCAGTTATTCTTGAGGTTCCGCTTGAGACGATCGCGCCATTTGCTGATTGGAATGATCCTGCCACTGGTGACTACTCGGCCATTGATTGGTGGCAAGACTATAACAAGTTGAAGCACGATCGAATTGCGGAGCACTCCCGCGCAACAATGATGACGGCTATAAAGACAGTTTGTGCCCTCCAGCAAGTCTTATCCTTCCTGCCCGAATTCAAGAAGGCGTTACTATCTAGCGACCTGCTCTCGTTTGGGGACTGGTCTAGGGCCTACGCTTTAGATGTAATTCAAGATCCTCAAAATAAAGAGGTTACTGTTCTTGTTGAGTCGAAATTGTTTGTAACCCCAGTTGGAGTTGAACAATTCCCTGAAGATCCAAAAAAGATCAGTGGAATACTCGTGCATGGGAGTAGAAAGCTCGTTCGTTTCTTGGGGCCACCCTTTTAACAAATGATGCTCATTACTAACGGTCTGTAAGTCGGACCATTAAAAGAGAAAGAAGTCGATATGGTAGTACCAAAGGTTATAGGTGCTGGACTTAGCACCAACGGGAGATGGTGGGCCAGTTATACGCGGACGATCTGGATTGCTGAAATTAAAGTACTACATGAGACCATCTTCGAAAGACTGATGCCTACCTTTTCGCAGATTGGACAAGAAGCATCAGAGGTGTCACGTCTCGAACTCGAGGGACTTGGCCGGTGGGCTGGGTCAGACTCAGACCCCGCTTCTGCCGCAGAAGCCGCGCAAGATGCTGGAATTAATTATTACACTATGCGTACGGATGCTCAGCAGGCGCTTTTGAATCTCTTCGCTGTTGCTCTTCACCATCTATTTGAGCAACAGGCTTTAACTTTGCTTCGGAAGGAACTGCTTCCTCGGAGCCATGAAGACGATACCAGTCTTATGAATAGCAGGACGTTTGTGACCTCACTGAAGCATCAAGGGATCATTGTTGCTGACTATCCAGAGTGGTCTACGCTCGAAGAACTGCGACTTGCAGCAAACGTCGCGAAACACGCTGAGGGGGATTCTGCTAAATCTCTTCGAAAGTTGAACC
>CAZDDA010000303.1:0-3771 GCA_964504085.1 uncultured Thermotogae bacterium
GTTTGTCCGACATCTCGCACGCCATCGGTTCCTATGTGGAGCGCGAGGGATTCAGTGTAGTCGAAGAGTATGTGGGACACGGCATAGGCAAGGAGCTACACGAGGACCCGCAGATTCCGAACTATGGTCCACCGGGCCAGGGCCCGCGATTGCGAGCGGGAATGGTTTTTGCCATCGAGCCCATGGTGAAAACGGATTCTGAGCCGACAAAGCTCCTCGACAATGATTGGACCGTGGTGACGTCAACTGGTGGACTTGCCGCGCATTATGAGCACACGGTTGTTCTAACACAGACGGGAGTGGAGGTCCTGACGCAAGGAGGTGAGTAAGCACGAGTGGCAAAATCGACTAATCTCGGTCAAAAGAAAACGGATGTGATTCGTCAGAGAGGCGAGGTCATCGAGAGTCTGCCAAGCTCCATGTTCCGGGTGAGACTGGCCAATGGCCATGTGGTTCTCTGTCACATATCCGGGCGAATCCGAAAGCACTATATCCGCATCTTGACGGGAGACCGCGTGATCGTGGAATTTTCGCCGTATGACTTGACCAAGGGAAGAATTGTGTATCGGGAAAGTTAGCCACCGTGCTGCACAACAATGAAGGTACGTAGTTCTGTGAAGAAGATTTGTCCAAAGTGCAAGGTAATCCGCCGAGCAGGACGTCTAATGATCATCTGCCGAAATCCTAAGCACAAGCAGAGGCAGGGCTAAGGGAGACAATGTATGGCGAGAATAGCCGGGGTTAACCTACCCAATGAGAAACGAATTGAGATAGGATTGACCTACATATACGGTATAGGCCGATCACGTGCCGCGGAAATCCTCGAACAAACGGGGGTTTCACCGGACGTGCGCGTAAGGGATTTAACCGAGAAGGAAGTCGCTACCTTAAGGCGGGAAGTAGAGCAGCATCTTGTTGAAGGAGATCTGCGACGTCGAGTCTACGCAAGTATTCAGCGATTGAAGGATATCAACGCATATCGTGGGATCCGCCTCAAGCGACGACTCCCATCTCGGGGCCAGCGAACGCGGTCTAATGCGCGGACGTGGAAGGGACCGCGTCCCGCCAAGGCCGGGAAAAAGAGGTAGGAATGGCAAAGAAGATTAAGTTAGAGAAGGCTCGGGTACATGTACATGCCACATTCAACAATACCATCATCACGGTGACTGATCTAGGAGGAAACCCGATTGCATGGAAGAGCCCGGGGGTAGTTGGATACAAAGGCTCCCGAAAAGGAACCCCTTATGCGGCTCAGATAGCAGCCGAGTCCATCGTCCGCGAGATGAAGGATTTCGGGATTCGCTCCGTTGCAGTGACGGTGAAAGGAACCGGGTCAGGTAGACAGTCGGTGGTTCAGACCATAAAGGGATCAGGAATACGCGTTGAGGATGTCAAGAACGTGACTCCAGTTTCCCACAGCAGTAATAAGGGCAAACGATAATGGGAAGAGATACAGGAGCCAAGTGCAGAAAATGCCGGAGAGAAGGGGAGAAACTCTTCCTCAAAGGAGAGCGATGCTACACGAAAAGCTGCGCAGTCACGCGCCACAACGCTCCTCCAGGGGAACAACCAAAGAGACGTCGTCCACGGAGAAGTCACTACCTTCTCCACCTCCGTGAGAAACAGAAAGCACGTCGAATATACGGCGTTAGAGAAGCGCAATTTCGCAACTACGTGGCACAGGCGAAACGTCGCAAAGGGGTTACTGGCAAGGCTCTGCTAGTTCTGCTCGAGCGACGGTTCGATAACGCCCTCTATAGGGCCGGCTTTGCCTCCTCACGTGCACAGGCTCGCCAATTTATTTCGCACGGACACTTCCAGATCGACAACCAGGGGACGAACGTGCCTTCTGTACTATTGCGTGAGGGAGATATTGTAGCAGTCAAGGAGAATCGACGAGATCGGGTGAAGACAATCGTGGAAGCAAACAAGGACCGCGAGATACCGAGCTGGCTGGAAAAGAACTTGGAGGCAATGCAGTTCCAGGTGATCGCGCCTCCCGACCCGGAAGAAACTGGGCAGGCTATCGATACGAATCTGATCGTCGAGTTCTATTCCCGCTAGGAGGTAGTCATGGATGAGCTGGTCTTCCCAGCCGAGATTAAGGTCAAAGAACTCACCGAAACGCACGGCAAGATCGTTATCGAGCCACTCGAACGTGGGTTCGCCACAACTTTGGGCAACAGCCTTCGTCGAGTGCTCCTCGCAGCAATCCCAGGGACTGCGGTTGTTCGTGTAAATTTCGCCGGGAAATATCACGAGTATGACACAATCGAGGGGGTTAAGGAGGATGTGCTGGAGATCATCCTCAATTTCAAAGACATTGCTTTGCGCCTCCAGGGAGACGAGCTGAAAAGGCTCACTATCGAGAAAACCGGACCGTGTGAGGTACGTGCTGCTGATATCACACTGCCCCCAGGCGTGGAGGTGATTAACCCCGACCTGCACATTGCTACACTCAACAAGAAAGGTTCGCTGGAGGTGGAGTTGGAAGTGGAGACAGGGTACGGATATCGCCCGGCAGAGATGAACAAGCCGGAGAACTCACCCCTATCGGTCATCCCGATTGACTCCGACTTCTCTCCCGTCCGTCAGGTAAATTTCGTAGTAGAAGAGACCCGAGTGGGAGGTAAGACCGGATACGAACGGTTGATCCTCGAATTGACCACCGACGGGGCGATCAGGCCAGAGGAAGCGCTCTCTGAAGTCTCACGGATCCTGCAACGCCACCTTGACCTATTCCGCAACTTTGTTGAGCATCCCTTTGGACTCGCGGCGGAGGAGGGTGAAGAGGAAGAGGAAAGCCTCCTCGCAACCCCATTAAGCGAGTTGAAGATTGACCAGCGCGCCTGCAATCTGCTACAGGAAGCGGAGATTATGACGTTAGGAGAACTCCTCTCCCGACCGCGGGAGGAGCTGCTGGACATCCACGGCTTTGGAATGAAGACTCTGACAAAGGTGGAGGACCGACTTCGCGAACTGGACTACGCCCTCAAGAAAGAAGGTGAAATCTAAGTTGAGGCATAGATGCAAGGTCGACAAGCTTGGCATGAAGAAGGGCCAGCGTAATAGTTTTTTGGCGAACATAACGAAGGGATTGATCTTATGCAGCAAAGTCGACACAACGTTTGAACGCGCCAAGGCCGGCCAGAGTTATGCCGAGAAGATCATCTCGCTGGCGCGACGTGGGGATCTCCACGCGCGACGGCTTGTCTTTAGCCGACTTCAGGACAAAGCAGTTGTCGATAAGCTGTTTACCGAGATCGGGCCACGGTACAAGGATCGCGCCGGTGGCTACACACGCGTAGTGAAACTCGGTCCGCGCAAAGGGGATGGTGCCGAGCAGGGCCGGTTGATGCTTGTGTGACCTTTTCTGAAGAGATTCCCTCTGCCTCCTGCATTATTCTCCAGTAAAAGCGAGCGTATTCAAAGAGGCTTCTATGCACGGAGTCGGTTACTGTAGCGTTTCTCCAAACACGCAAGCATGTCGGCAGTCATGGAGGCCAGATTAAAGCTCGGTCGCCAGTCCCACTGTTCACGCGCAGCGCTATCGTCAAGCGTTCGCGGCCAGGAATCGGCGATCTTCTGTCGAGAATCCGGCTCGTACTCACACACAAACCCGCGAACATGCCTCTTGATCTCAGCAGCAAGCTCTCCCGCAGAGAAGCTCATCCCTGCCACGTTGAAGTCGCAGTGACGCCGCAATCGAGAGATATCGGCTTCCATCAAGTCGATCGTTGCCTTGATGCAATCGGGCATGTACATCATCGG
>CAZDDA010000304.1:0-3768 GCA_964504085.1 uncultured Thermotogae bacterium
AGGAGCTGTCGAGGTCGAAGAGGACGTATCGTCCGCCGGAGCGTTCGATTCGCGCGTGGAATTTGGAGACGCGATTTTCGCCGAGGCTTATGTCCGCTTCTCGTGATGAGCCGATCATGACGGGGGAATTCGAAAGCCGGTACTCGGAGCCTTTCCCGTTTCCCTGAACGACCACGAGCTTAGCCACGCCTTACTCCTATTGCAGACGCAGTCTGTCTATTCTATCGGGTGCGGGGACTCGCTGCAATGAGGGAGGCTGGAGGACAGCAGGCGGGAGACCGGAGGCGGGAGGTTGGAGGAAGGGAAAGAAGAAAAGCTAAGAACAATGCAGACGAAACACAAATGCCGGGAAAGGCAGCGTGGAGAAGATGCGAAAGTGTGAGGCGACTGGCTGGAGGATAGATGAATGCACCTATAGGCTTTGGAGGAAAAGCACAGAGAAACGTATCGCGGCGTCTGCACTTTGCAGCGCTTGGGAAGGCCTCAGCCGCAACCAGCCGAGGCCCCACGAGATGTCACTTGGAAAGTTCTACGGGATATGTCATTGATGTGGGCATATCGGGCGATATATATATATAGCGGTTGTGCTATTTGCCGCTGATGCGTTTGGTGAGAAACCGTTTTGGCGAGAAGGAGCAAGTTCGTGGGTAAGGTCCAGAGCACGAAGGATCTGATAATGCTGTTGCTGTACGCGAAGGGTCACAGGGGCCAACAGGCCGAGCCTGTTCGAGGCCGTACTAGGCTAATGAAGATGGTCTTCTTGTTCAAGATGGAAGTCAGGCGCAAGTTCAACATGGACAAGGCCGTGCCGCAGGCGGCGCTCCCTGACTTCATCCCGTACGACTATGGGCCTTTTTCGCCGCAGGTGTTCACAGATGTCGATTTTCTCGCCGACTTAGGGCTTGTGCAGGTGAAGCGCGTGGGCGCATCACTCCAGGAGAGAGCTATTGCGTCTCAAGAGTATGAGCACTGGCGGATGGGCGAGGCACTGGACGAATCGGATGAGGTCTCGGGAGAGGAGGAGTTTTCCCTTTCTATTAAAGGCAAAGGTTTTGTGGAAGAGAAACAAGCGGGCGAGCTGTCGCCCCAGCAGTGGACTACACTGAACGAACTGAAAGCGAGGTGCACGGCGGCCCCGTTGAAAGCTCTGTTACGATACGTTTATACTAATTATCCGAAATATAGCACTGAGTCAGAGATCCGAAACCAGATTCTCTCCGAAGGATCGTCGTGAGCGGGAAGAGCGGCACAGGCAATCGGCAGACTGAGTTCGCCCTCGTGCGTGAAGCTTCGCGGCGCTTGGCTGCATGGAGCACCGTGCGGCTATGTTGCTATGTTCCTTTGCTGGGCAGATGCGTTGACCTTGCCTACATACTCGCCGGTAGCGTTGTGACGGTTGAGTTCAAGCTGCACGACTGGCGTCGTGCCGTGATTCAGGCAAGAGACCACCGTCTGGCCGCAGATTATGCCTACATCTGTATGCCGGAGCGGAATGTGTCATCGCGAATGCTTGAAGAAATAGGAGGGGCGGGCATCGGACTGCTATTCTACGACAAGCGAGATTCGTGGCCGTTTAGGACAGTCAAGCGAGCTCCGCGGTCAACGGAAATCTGGGCAGCAGTGCGTTCCGATGTCTGGGACTACATTGTCTCAAACGAAGGAAGTTGACCCATGGCTGCATCAGATAAAGGCATTGCGGGTCCCCATATAGTAAGGTTTGGCATCGCGGCTGAAAAGGACTTCCTGCTCGAACCGTTCGATAAGACCTATGATCAACTGATCATCAATGCGAGTACGGTGGCCCACATGCCTGGGGCGCTGGCCCTTTTCGTCGCCCATCGCGCGAAGAAGCCATATCTTATCGATCCACAGACGCATTCGTTCCAACACGACATCAGCTACCTGCTGTCTGACTCTAGAACCACGTCGGGCGAGCTGAAGCGGCCTTACAAGGTCCTAGCAAAGAAATATGGTGACCCTGTGAAGAGCAACGTTGCTGACAATCATAGTCCCGTTCTCCCGGAGAGTTTCAAGGATCAGAAGACACGACGAAGCTTTTGCAGCAGAGTAATTAGGTATCAGCGTCAGGCTCTGGGAGATGAAGTAAAGAAGTCGGACTCCGCGAAGTACTACGCCTATCTAGAGCAGAAGACGGGGACAACTCCCAGAGAATTCGGCCCTTCCATGGTCGTTGCGCCCTACTTCTACATGAAGAGCAACACACTCGATGAGTGGCTGGATATAAACGTCGGGTGCGCGGCGGATTCTCGTACACTGGTGTCGCGCGGCCCCCTCGGGGTTCAGATCGTGATGTCGAAGGATATCCTGTGCAGTGAAGGACAACGTGAGCGTGTCGTCAAGGAGTACAAGAAAGCATTAAAGCGACCGCCGGAGTCGTTCCTACTGTGGATTGATGATTTGCCTGAGGATGAGGCATCAAAGGACGAGCTGGTCGCACTTAGAAAACTCTTTCGTGCTCTGGGGCAGGTGGCGCCTGTTGTGAACCTATACGGTGGATCTTTATCTGTATCGCTGATGCAAACGGAACAGAGCCTGAAAATGGCGGGCGTCGCGCATGGGCTTGAGTACGGGGAACATCGCGGAGTCTTGCCTGTCAGCGGGGGCCCTCCGATATCCAAGTTCTACTTGCCGGCTCTTCACAGCAGGATCCCTGCCGCTGACGCCATTCGGGCAATCCGAGCGCTTGGCGGGCAAAAGAGCGTTGCGGAGTTCCGCGAGAACATCTGCGATTGCTCGGAGTGCAAGAATGTGATCGAAGAAGATGTGGAGACCAGTTTCAGAAGGGGCTACGGGAGCACGCGGGAAGTGGCTTATCTAGTGAAGGGACAGCCGTACGTCAGAGAAATCCCCTTGCCGGAAACCAGAAGACACTGCGTACGCCACTATATGTGGTGCAAGCAAAAGGAGTATTCTATCAAGGTGTCCCGCTTGTCTCTCGCGTCGACGTTCCAAGAGACCAGAGAGAAACTGAAAGGGGCCCTGGGACCGGACAAGGTCGCTCACTTGCGAGTGTGGGCAGAGGTGCTTTCAGAAGACAATGCGGAGTGAGACAAGCTTGGGATCCCCTGTGGGCAAGGTGGTCTATGTGACGGGAGCTGGGTTCTCAAGGCTCGCGGGCGTTCCGTTGCAGGAGGGTTTGCTGCCCGGAGTAGTGGGAAGCAAGGGATTTAGCGGGCTAGATCCTTTGCCAGGATTCCTGGGTTCTGTTTTCAAGACCACGCCGACGCCGTCCTTGGAGGACGTGTTCACGCTTCTGGACGAATCGATTGGGCGTCGGCGATACTGTCTCGGGTACTCACATGAGAAGCTATCGGAAATAAGAAAGGTGCTTAAGGAACAGATCCTGCACATCATCGATGACAGCTTAAGGCGAACAGGTGACAATGCTTGGTCATTCTATCGGGCTCTTGGGGGATACCTGCTGGAAATGAGAATGAAGGCCGGAAAAGGGGTAGATCCCTTCAGTGTCGTGTCCCTCAACTGGGACTGTGTTCTCGAAGATGCGCTGTTCTGGTGCATACGGAAGGCGAATCTCCTCGAGAAAGCTGATGTGGACTACTGCTGCTACACGACACCTCTTGGAAAGGATTCGCCTCATAGGCCGTCGATCCTGCAGAAAGCTCTTGGGCGGTTCAACCTGAAAGTCATGAAGCTGCACGGCTCTGCTAACTGGTTGCTCTGTCCGAACTGTGACCGGCTGTATACGGGGATAGGGTCGACAGAGTTCGACTGGAAGCGCTATCAGTT
>CAZDDA010000305.1:0-3760 GCA_964504085.1 uncultured Thermotogae bacterium
CGTTGGCGGTTTCGTGGTGATTGCTGTCTCAATACCTCCGATGCTCCCTCCTCGCACGAGCCCCCAATCCCGGTATCGCTTTTCGACTAACGTTAGAGACTCCTCAGGGCAGCAGCCCTTTTAGGCCCAACTCCATTTGAGTGGATGGAGCGAATAAGGAGCCAAAAGGGAGCGCCTGTCGTACACGCTCCTTTCATCTCAGAAGAAAGGAGGAGGTCGACATGACTAAGAAGACAGGGCGAAGCTTGAGGAGTATTGGGCTGGTGGGAGCGGTAGTGATGCTCCTACTCATAGGGAGTGTGGTTGGGCTAGGAGCAAGTGCTGTGACGCCGCGTGTGTTCACTGGATCTGGAGGCAGTGTCCTGCTGTTTGACAACGAGACGGGAGAAACGGCAACAGGCATTGAGATCGTGTTTGATGCGCCTGCTGGAGTTGGAGCAGGTGACGTCATAGCTTTTGGTGGAGACGAGTCCACTGAGGTGTTCACGTGGGCAGATAGTGCGTGGGTCAGCGCCGAGTTGATCGCGGGAGGGACGCTCCAGGTATCGCTTTCGGAGGAGAGCACCGCTTCCGTGGTCTCGGCGTCTTTCTCCAACGATCCGCGCGATCGTCTCAAGGCACTGAACGCGCGGGCCTACGAGGCTAGGAACACCGCGGATCTGGCCGCCCTCCAAGCGTTGTCCGACCCAGGGTTTGTCCATCACCAGGATGCCAACACGCGCAACCTCGAGGAGGACCATGAGTTTCTTGGCGTGATCAAGACGGTCTTCCCCGACATGCATTTCACGATCCACGACACCGTTGCAGAAGGGGATCGAGTCGGAGTTCGCTATACGTTCTCCGGAACCTGGCTGGCCCCTTGGGGGGGTATCCCCCCGTCCGGAGAGACGATCACCTTCACGGGTGCGCAATTCCACCGGTTCGGCGATGATGGCAAGATGCTCGAAACCTTGGGGAACGCGGACACCCTGGGTCTGCTGCAACAGCTGGGGATTGCCCCCCCCACCGGCCGTGAGACCTACACGTGGACCGAACCTGCTGAGCAAACCGGGGAACCTTCCTACGATCTTGAAGCAAACAAGGCTCTTGTGCTGCAATCGACGGACGAGCTATGGAACGCGCATAACCCAGAAGCCATTGACAAATTCATGGCACCGAACTACGTGCATCACGATCCTGGGCTTCCGATGGTGAAGGACATCAACGGGTACAAGGCGTTCGTCCCAGCGACCCTCGCAGCGTTTCCCGATTTCCATTCCACGGTAAACGTGATACTGGCGGAGGGAGATCGGGTCGCAACGCGCGTCACGGTCACGGGGACGCAACTCGGTGAGTATCGGGGCCTGCCGCCGACGGGCAACGAAGTCAACTATACAGCGGTCGTCTTCTTCAGGATCGAAGACGGCATGATCGCCGAGACGTGGTGGAGCATCGACGTGCTCAGTGTACTGCGGCAGCTTGGGGTGATTCCATCGCCAGGAGGATAAATCCTCCGGCTGCCCTGGAAGAGGGAGCGCGGGGTCTGGGATATCTCAGGCCTCGCCCCTTCTTGATGTGTGACGATACCGACTCTTGCTACTCTGGACTCACGCCGAGCCTGATCAGATGCTCGCGGTAGCGGGGATCGGACTTGACCGGGTCCATCAGCGGATCCTGCAGGATGTACAAGTACCATTCGTCGCGCTCCTCGCGGGCGCGCTCCAGCCACTCGAATCCGGCATTGGCATCTCCGAGGAGAAAGTACCCGAGTGCTACGAGCGTTGGATTTACGTTCTCTGCCTTCATCATCTCGACCATTTGTTGTAGAACACCCTTCTCACCCATCAGCTCTATCACATGGGCATTGAGAAGATCCGGATAGCCAAGATACTCGATGGCTCTTCGAGTGAATTCCACACCCTGAACGAATGCCTCACGAGCCTTTTCGTACTGATGCATCTGGAGATATACGTCCCCAATACACTGATGCAGTGACCAGTCGTGTCGCTCCAGTCTCTCTGCCTTCAACAACTGGCTCAACGCCTCGTCGTATCGGTGGGCCAGGTACAAGGCATAGCCTAGATTTCTGTTGGCAAGGGCCGAGAAAGGATCGATCTCAAGAGCTCGTCGGTAGCAGTCGATCCCAGCGTCGAACTTCCCGAGCATAATCAGATTCTGGGCTCTCATATGACGTATCTCCACGTTCTGTGGGTCAAGTTCCACAGCCCGGTCGAAGAGCATCAAGGCACCGAGGGGATCAAGATGAAACATACACTGGATGCCCCCCAGTGCGGCGTACGCTTCCCCGACTGTACCATCAATGGAGAGTGCCTTCTTCGCTTCCTTTTCCGCTCTGGCGACCCTCTGCTCGCGAAGGGCGAACTCATGAGTGCGAAGAAGGAAGAGGGCAACGGCCAGTCCCGCACGGGCGAGGGCGAAGTCCTCATCGATCTCGATCGCCTTCTCGAACGAATCCCGCGCCTTGTGCAGCGAGTCCTCGAAGCGCTTCTTCAAAAAGTAACGCCCTTCGAGATACAACTCGTAGGCTTTTGGACTTCCTGCATAGCGGAGCTGCGATGTACCCGTAACTGTGGGGGGAAGGTGTCTGCGGAGGTTGTTTGTAACCTCTCGGGAGATTTCCGTCTGAATAGCAAACACATCGTCGAGATCTCTGTCGTACTCACCGGCCCAGATGTGCTCTTCGCCTTCCACACTGATCAGCTGAGCGGTGATCCGTAGCTTGCTGTCGGCTTTGCGCACGCTTCCCTCGACCACTGTTCCGACCTTTAGCTCACGGCCGATCTGGGCGATACTCTTGTTGGTTCCTTTGTAGGTGAGCGCCGACGTCTGGGCGATGACCTTCAGCTCACGAACCTTGGAAAGGGAGTAGATCAACTCCTCGACCATCCCCTCGACGAAGTACTCGTCCTCCGGATTGGGACACAGGTTCACAAACGGCAGCACGGCGATCCTGAGTGGATCGAGTACGCTGGTCTTTCTCGGCAGTTGACTCTGTCTGATCTGTCCGTACAGCGCTTGCGTTTCTGATGAGGGATCGACGTCGAGACGCTCCTTCAGAACGTTTTTCCCCTTCTCGTAGGCTTCCACGGCGCGGGAATCCTCCCCAGCAACGTAGTAGTACTGCATCAACTGACGGATGACGGACTCGCGGGCGGGCTGAATGGCAAGGGCCTGCTTGCAGCAGTCGATCGCCTTCTTGTTATCCCCAAGTTCGGCGTGGCACTGCGCAAGCTGAGAAAGGGTGCCCAGATACTCCTCCTGCCACCTCTCACGGGCAGCCAGTGACCACTCCGCGTAGCGATCGGCTTCCAGAAACTCGCCTCGGTACAGCTTAAGCGCCCTCTCGTAGGACTCTACAGCAAGCCGCCAGTGCCCCTTCTCCTGTGCCTGTTGCCCGTTTCTGACCTGTTCGTGAAATACCTCGGTGTCCAGCGAGCAGGGAGCGTCGCTGCTGAAGCAGTAGCCTTCTCCCATGCGGAGGATGTATTGCGAGTTGACTCCCTTGTCAAGATTGGGCTCCAAGGCGCGGCGCAGTTCGCTGATGCGTCCCCGTAGATTCCTCACCTTCTTCTGAGGGTTCTCGCCACAGTAGAGGGCTTCGATCAACTCGTCTTTGCTGAACACACGACCGCGACTGGTGAGCAGGATCTTGAGTAGTGCTTGTGTCTGGCGCCTTCCATATGCAGAGGATGGAACGGGGTGTCGCTCTTGAAGCACTTCGAACTGTCCTAACAGTCTCACCTCAAGCGTAGGTCGAGCT
>CAZDDA010000306.1:0-3749 GCA_964504085.1 uncultured Thermotogae bacterium
AGCTGCACATGTAGAAATCCGCCTCCGCGTTCTCCTCCGCCCACCGGAAAACCTCCGGCACGTGCCCCGCAACCCCGCACGCCATCCCCGCCTTCTTAATCCTCTCCAGCACAGGAGGAATCTCGCTCAGCCGCCCGTGCCCCAGCAGATGATCCATATACCCACCGTGAATGAAGCACCCCTTCGCCCCGAACTCTATCGCCCGCCTCACCACCACCTCCGGCGGCCCCAATTCCGGGCACGTCTGAGCCACCCACTGCAGCCTCCCCCCCTCGTCCCAGTACTCCAGCAAAAGCCTCGTAATATGCCTATCCCCTCGCGCGATAATCGTATTCACACCCACCCGTTCCGCCTCGAACAGCGCCTCCTTTATCCGCGCCGTCGTATAGTAATGAGCCATCCGCCTGCTCGCCTCCGGGCTCTGGTGAGAAATCCCGCTGAACGGATTGCTCCCCAGAACAAACCGGCTCACCTCCACCCCCTTAATCTCCACCTTATCCACCACAAGTCCTCCTCTCGGCGTCGCTCCGTCTCATTCCTTGTCGGTCTCACCGCCCCGACTCTATCATTCTATCACCCCTACGCCCCTCACCCGACCACTTTGAGAACCCCTTTCTTCCCCTCTTCTCGCCGATCCAGCATGAATGAAACTGTTTGATTCCTCCCCTCTACCTTGGTAGAATGCGCACGCGTGCCAGGCCAAACGCTTAGGCGGCCGCTGACACTGGCGATCACGCTATTTGTCCACACCGGGAATGGCTCCAGATGGCCGAAACAATCATAGCCGACCGAACATCGGCTCGCCATAAGCTCTACGCCAAGTATGCGCGCTTGCTGGAGACAAATCCCGATCTTGATCGGTCATTGGTCAGCTTCCAGGCGAACAAGTCTGAGCCGGCCTATAGATGGTTCAAGTACAAAGAGGGATTTTCCTCCCGCCTCGTTGCGTGCGGGCACGCCACATGTATCTAAGAGGCCACATTACCTCGAGGCGAACATGAGCGACACTCCTTCCGATACCGTAATACGCGAAGACAGCGTTCTTTATCGTACCAAGTTGGGGATGTCGCACACACGCACATGTAACTGTCCCAGGACTCACATTAACTGCCTCACCGCTAAGGAATGGCTCAAATCCCAGCTTGGTGTCTGGCAGTTCTATTTCGAGGCGCGGGACATCCGCGATAAGAAAGTCCATCCCGCCACCTTTCCAATTTCCCTTGCCAACAAAGTGATCTCGCTGTTCACGCATCAGGGCGAACTCGTTCTCGATCCCTTCGTCGGAAGCGGCACGACACTCGTCGCCGCGCAGGATCTGAACCGAAACGCGGTGGGATTCGACCTCTCGGAAGCCTACGTCGCTTTATGCGAAGACAGATTGCGCCAGGGAGGGCTGTTCCAAACGGCCAGACAAATTGCAGTCCGGGACGACGCGAGAAACATCCCGGAGTACCTGGAGCCACAGACCGTCTCCTTGATATTCACATCCCCCCCGTACGCAAATCTCCTGAACCGGAAAAGAAAAAACAAGTCGCGCCGATTTCGTAAGAACGACCAGTACGGCAAGGTCGAGCAGTACTCCCAGGATCCACGTGACCTTGGGACCATGCCACTGGCTCAGTATGCAAAGGAGATGGGCCGGATATTCGAGGGTCTCTTGCCGCTTCTAAGGCCCAAAGCTCACTGCGTGATCAACGTTCCCGACATGTGGTGGGAAAACAGAAGGATTACGATCCACGTCGCGCTGATTGAAGAACTCAGGAAGCACGGTTACGAGCTACGAAATATCGTAATCTGGGACCGCACCAACATCGTCAATCAAATAGGCATTTTTGGCTGGCCCAGCAACTACATAACTATGGGCGTGACGTTCGAGTATCTGCTGGACTTCTGGAGGCCACCCCTAGCTTGATCTATTCCTCGAAGTCCGAGCTTATCGATACTCTCCGAGGCATATTCGAGTCCGGTTGGCACCAGAGCGTCAAGAACACAATCAACACGCGCAACGACGGTGCTGTTGGCAACACTCTCGAAAAGTTGCTCGGCATTACCGAGAACAACCTCCCACTTCCAAACGCTGGAGAGTGGGAACTCAAAGGACAACGCGCCCATACCACTTCTCTCGTTACCCTCAAGCACAAGGAGCCCTCGCCCACGGCTTTACGAATTGTGCCGAGGCTCCTGTTACCACTGTACGGCTGGCCTCACAAACAGGCGGGGAAGCTGTATCCTGCTTCAGAGATGAGTTTCAGATCCACCACCTCCGCCACCGTCTACACGAATAGGGGGTTCCGAATAGTCGTGGACAGAGCGCAACAAAAAATCCGTTTTGTCTTCGACCCCGCTCAGGCTGATACCTCTGACCCACAAATCGCATCATGGCTCAGTTCGGTGGAAGAACGCGTCGGCCTCGGCCCCTTGGACCCCGAACCCTACTGGGGCTTTGATGACCTCAAATACGCGATAGGCGCCAAGATCCGGAACTGTTTCTACGTTGTTGCACAGTCGAAGGTAGAAAACAACCAGGAATACTTCTTGTACACCGAGCTCCACATCCTTTCGGGCTTCTCCTCTGAAAGGCTTCTCGGCTGCATCGAAAGGGGAGAGCTTGTTGTTGATTTCGACGCCCGGACTGGCCACAACCATGGGACCAAGTTCCGCATGAAGCAGCGCTGCTGGTCCGCTCTCTATTCCAGCGTCAAGCGGGCGATCTGATCCCCGCCGCCCCCCTAAAGGCCTGAATGCCCTTCGCCGCCTATTCTACCATCCCTCCTCTTGCAACTCCTCTGGTCTACCTCCCCAGGGGCCCAGTATAAGTATACTTTACTTACTCTTGCACTCGTTGCATTGCTCTCTTCCGGGCGGGGGGGTGTATGATTCCTTCCACCCCGGATCTGGGTAATGGTTCCTGCTGCAGGACCTTTCCCAATGATACGCGTCCGTGCCCACCTCTTTGTAGTAGTACGGCGCTTCCGGCTTGGACATTAGCCACCTCCTTCTCTCAGTTCTCGCCTCACATACCTAAGCCACCGGATGCAGCCTAATAGCCGCACATATAATACCTTATACTTCCTAGCACATGTCCGTCAAGCCAAATAAGCGGCGATCCCGTCAGTCCAACCGAATTCCGCCGTTAGCCCTGGTGTGCCATTTCACTAAACGCCTCGCAATCCCCCTCCATCTCCCTCCCAACTTCCGGGAACCTCATCCCCGCCGCAGGATGGTACGTGACAAGCACCCGCGCTCCGAACTTCTCAAACCACTTCCCGTGCGCTTCCGAGAAATCCTTAACCCCAAGCAACGCTTCCGCCGCGACCGCACCCAGCACCAGCATCAGCTTCGGACGCACCACCTCGATCTGCCTCAGCAAATACGGCACGCACGCCTCGACGTACTCGCGCTTGACCCGCGCTCCCGACGGCAGAAAACTATGCAGCACCGACGTGACGAAGATTTCCTCTCGCCGCAGACCCGCCTTCTCCAGCAGCCGGTTCAAATACTTCCCCGACGGCCCCACGAACGGCCTTCCCACCTCATCTTCTTTCCGCCCCGGGCTCTGGCCCACGATCATCATCTCCGCATCCGCCGGCCCTTCCCCCGGAACTCCCGTCCCCCTGAACTTCCACAGCTCGCACTTCTTGCACCGCCTGATCTCCTCCGCGATCTCCTCCAGCGCCCGCTCTCGTCTCTCCCGCCTTCCCGCCAACCTCAAACCCCTACAGGATCAGATTCAGCATTTCCCCGCAGTA
>CAZDDA010000307.1:0-3743 GCA_964504085.1 uncultured Thermotogae bacterium
GAATGGTGATTGCGGTCATCTTCGCACCGGCGGCGACGTCCTGGTGCCCGCCGATCCCGTGCAGCAGCTGACCGTCCGAGTGCGTGTTGACGTTGACATTGAAATCGAGATCAACTTCGGTTGCCCCGAGAAACGCGGCGTCGAGCATGTACGTCGAACAGCCACGCGAGTCGTAATTCGCGTATTGGCCGGGATCCATGATCACGTGATCCTTGTCCTCGCGGAGCGAAGTGATGGCATCGGTGTCGAACGCCTGTCCATCGAGGATTGTTCGCACCAGCCCCTGGCGAAGGATGTCCACCAACAGGCTCGTTCCACCCCCCATGGCAAAGCTTCCCGCGATCCCCGCCCGCGCCATTTCCTCACCGACAAACTTTGTCGCAGCAAGCGAGATCCCACCGGCGCCGCCCTGGAAGCTGAACCCGTCCACGAGATACCCGGAGGCCTTGACGGCATCCGCTGCGAGGCGTGCGATGCGCAATCGAGTCGGTGACCGCGTGATCTGCAGGGTTCCCGAGGCGATGCTTTCCGGGTCGCCGATCTCGTCCACAACGACCACGTAGTCCGTCCAGCCCTGCTGGATTTCGAACGGATAGACCGGATAGGGCGCAAGATCATTGGTCACCACGACCGTCTTTTTGGCGTACATGGCATCGACCGCACAGAAGGAGATGGGGCCGCAGGGGGTCTTGCCGCGGATGCCGGTTGCGTTGCCGTAGGGATCAGCTTGAGGCGCTGCAACGAATGCCACGTCGATGGCGACGTCGCCCGCCTCCACGGCACGCCAACGTCCACCGTGGGAGCGCAGCACCGCCGGGGTCTTTAGCTTCTTGCCACCCTGAGAGATGAACGCGCCCACTGGGCCGTTCATCGACCCGTCGATGCGCGTCACGACCCCGCTTTTGATGTGCTCGATCAGCGGCGCGTGCGCCGGGAACAACGCCGTGGGAAAGAGTCGCAGATCGCCTATCCCCATCTGTGCGCAGGCGTCGACGACCCGGTTCACCACGCGATCCCCGTCGCGGAAGGAATGATGGAACGAGATCGTCGCTCCGTCGGCAAGGCCGGTCGCCTCAATCGCTTCCTCTATGGAGGAAAGCACCTTGTTCTCGCCGGGCTCGACTGTCTTCTGATGCCGGGCGGCTTTTGTGCCCGTCGGTACGGTGGCAAAGGCACCCGTGAACGGCTTGAGGATCCTGCCATCGAGTTGGGCCGGGATGTCGCGGCCGAGTGCATGCTTCATCGCCGGCCTCCCTTTTCCGCCATTTCGGCAAGCTTGAGGGTGCGGCGCGCCCGGTCGAGCACCGGCCTGTCGATCATCTTCCCGCCGATCGCGATCGCTCCCTTGCCCTGCGCCTGTGCCTCCTCGGCGGCGGCAACGATTCTTGTGGCCTCCTCCACCTCCTGCTCGTCGGGAGAAAACACGGCGTGGATCGGAGCGATCTGCCGCGGGTTGATCGCTCCCTTGCCGTCGAAACCGAGATCCCGCGCCAATTGCGTTTCTGCAATCAGCCCTTGTTCGTCCTCTAGGTTGGAAAAGACCGTATCCGAGGCCTGCACGCGTGCCTCCTTGGCTCCGGCAACGATCATCGAGCGCGCGAACAGGAGGCTCTCCTGCGTCCGTGCGGCCCCGACGTCGCGGGTGAAATCCTCCGCCCCGAAGGCCACTACCGCTACCCGGTCGTCCGCCGCCGCAATCTCCTCGCAGTGAAGCACCCCTTTGGCTGTCTCGACGATCGGCATGATCCAGGTGGTCTCCTCCGGAATTCCTAACTCGTTTTCAATCCGGGCCATCGTAGCGGCTACCTCGCGCACATCCTCGGCGGACTCCGCCTTGGGGAGACAAATCCCGTGTGGCTGGCCGAGCAGCACCTCCGCCAGGTCATCCCGGCCGTAGGTGTCAAGGGGGTTGATCCGTACCCACACTTCTTCGGAAAACTGGACCGTCGCCAGGAGGTGTTTTACCAGGACTCGTGTCGCTGCCTTCTCGGCTGGGGGAACGGAGTCCTCCAGATCCAGCAATACGCAGTCCGCGTCGTGGAGGTCGATTCCCACGAGCAGGCGCGGATTGTTCCCGGGTGCGTACAGGCGGCTGCGCCGCAGCCGATCGCGCGCACTGCGTGTCCGGTCGACTGACGGCCGAACAGGGGCGATCTTCTTGGGAGAGAAGATTCGCAGTGCCTGTTCCACCCGTGCTGCGATCACGTAGTCCAGGGCACCTTGGTCCTCCACGGCAATGGCTCCCTTCTCAATGCCGAGTGTAGAACAGACCTTGGTGGCCACTGCGCGAATCCCTGTCTCCAGGAGCTCCCGATTCTTTGTCGCCACCTCAATCTGCAAGGTGTTCGACGGCGTGATCGTGACCCTACAGTCTGCCTTGTTGGCCGAACCGATGATTGTCTCCTGTGGCACCGCCGCCCTCCTACGCCATCAGCAGTGCAAGGACCGCTTTCTGAGCGTGTAGTCGATTCTCCGCTTGGTCGAAGATGGCGCTTTGCGGGCTGCGCGACGCCGCGTAGGAGATCTCCTCACCGTAGTGGGCGGGTAGGCAGTGCAGGATTACCGCGCCCTGGTTTGCAGTGTCCAGGAGCTCCTCATTGATGGTGTAGCCATCGAAAGCGCGCTTCTTCTCCTCCGCCTGCGCCTCCTGGCCCATACTCGCCCACACATCGGTGTACAGGACATCGGCCCCGCTTGCCGCCTCCTCGGGTTGGTGCAGGATGCTGATCTCTCCGCCGGCTTGACGCGCGGTGTCTGCGATTTTCTCGTTTGGCTCGTATCCTTTCGGGCAGGCAATCCGAAAAGCCATCCCCACCTTGGCGCAGCCGAGCATCAGGGAGTGAGCGACGTTGTTTCCATCACCGATGAACGCGAGGGTCAGGCCTTCGAGTGTTCGCTTCTTCTCCCAAACGGTCAACAGGTCTGCCAACGCCTGGCATGGATGATAGAGATTACACAACCCGTTGATGACCGGTACGCTGGCATGTTCGGCGAGTCCCCGAATGATCTCGTGTTCGAAGACGCGTGCCATGATGCCGTCGACGTAGCGCGAAAGAACAATGGCGATGTCCTCGGTGGTCTCCCGCTTGCCGAGCTTGATGTCCTCCGGGCCAAGATAGATGGCGCGTCCTCCGAGTTGCGTCATTCCCGTTTCGAACGAAACGCGCGTGCGCAAAGACGGCTTCTGAAAGATCAACGCCAGGGTTTTGCCAGCGAGCATCTCGTGCTTCACCCCGGCTCGCAGCTCCAATTTCAGATTGCGTGCGGTCTCCAGGATCTCATAGATCTCTTCGGTGGAGAGGCAGGCGAGTGTCACAAGATCCTTCCCGGTCATATTCCAAAACCTCCTGTGGACAGTGTGTATTGGAGAGAAGGCCATTGGATTGCGGACCGTTGATAAACCGCTTTCGTAAGGATCAAAGACTTTCTCACGATCGACAATGTCCTCCCATCCAGGCTGTATAGATGATAGTCGACGACGGCCTGTTGGCAAGGAGGCAGTGGAAGACCGACTCCCTACCTGGTTGCGTCCACAATGGACCGACCAGGAGCCTTCAATCCGTGTAGACGGCCACGTCTACGGGAAGGCGTCTTGTTGATTCCTCAACAGACAATGGATGAGCGGGGGAATTGCACCATGCTGCATGCTAGACTCCGCAGATTCGAATGGAGTAGATCCCAAGCCGGTTTGCTCCGAGATGTCGGTGAGAAGGCGGTCTCCCACCATCACTGCCTCTTGGGGA
>CAZDDA010000308.1:0-3726 GCA_964504085.1 uncultured Thermotogae bacterium
CGAAAGGTACTAGCTGAAGAACTAACTAAATCCTGAAATATTTTCAGGATCCAACGCAAAACTAATGCGCTAGTTTAACGCAACTCAAAAAGATCGCGTTTAACACAACGAACCTCGACAATCCACTGTCTTAACCCCCCATCTCAGTCCCCCTTCCGCCTGTTCTAGGTGGGAAGGGGTTAGGGGATGAGGGTCTGAGACAGTCTCATAGGAATTTTCCTGTGAGTGAAAAATGGAGATAACCATGGCCGCTACGATTTTTGCTTGCATGCTCTGTGCCCTCATCCTCGCAGCTTTCGTCGCGGTCCCCTTGACCGAGATGATCCTGGCCCGCCGTGCTCACGCGCAGCTCTGCGTCATGAACCTGGCCCCGCGACAGGAAAATGGCATTCCCAGTGCCCACCTCCTGATCCACCTGCGTTTGCAGGAGGAGCGTGAGGAAAATGGTCGTCAGGCCATCATCCCCCCGTTCGTGGCTCCGGCCAACGCCAACAGCGAGGAAGGCCTGGTAGCAGGCTAACCTCGGATAGCGCAACGCTATCAAACGGGTTTCTACGTTCCCGCTAAAAAGAACGTTCCTTAGTAGCTGTAATGGCCGATGCCTGGAGGTCAAGGCAAATCAATATATCACCCACTCAGTGGGCGATGGGATTTATCCCAACTCCTCAGACCTGCTAGTAACTCTACTAGCAGGATCCTGAACCGAGCAGTTGATACCAATCGACTTCTCAGCACAGGAAGAGACCAACCCGTAGAGACGCGCCACGGCGCGTCTCCCCAAGGAGAAAAACATGGGAATCGCCTTCTTCGCAATCATCGCAATCATCGCAGTTCTCGCAATTGCGATTTACTGCGAAAACAACCGTTGGAAGGTGAGAGCAGCGCTCTGCGCGCTCACCACTCCACCCGTGCGAGTCACGATTACCCGCACGACCACCCACCCTCGTCGTCAGAAGGTAGACGGCTACCAACAACTCCTCCGCGAAGCGGAATGGAGAGACCTCGAAGGTGAGGCTCTCCTGCAGAAAACCCTGCAGAGCGACGACGAGCTCGCCGAGGCATACTTGGCGAGCCTCGAGGCGCGCAATCGTGCAGCCTAAACCTCAACTCGGTTCTCCTTAACCAACACAAAAGGAGAACCCCAGAACAAATTAACTAATCCAAATCAAAGTTTTCGAGCTGAGCTCGATTCGTTGTTCAAAATTGGTAAATTCGTTCTGGAATGACTGTCTGATAAATAAACAAATCTTCCAATCAACGACATGATGTCGCTGTGAGGAATTTCCCCAGCCGGGCCGGAACCCCGTAGAGACGCGCCACGGCGCGTCTCTCAAGGAGAGAGAAAATGACGAAGCGTTCAGCCGCCGCCGCCGCCACCGCCATCACCTCCAACACCCCGGCCATCGCAGACGATCCCATATCGATGTGGGACGACATGTTCGAGGCTCCCGAGACCTCGGCCAAGCCCGAGCTCAAGCTCGTGCACACTGCGCCCGAGGCTCCGATGCCTCCGGCCGTAACCGAGGCAATCTCGGAGGAGCTCACCGAGCTCCGCGCCGAGCCCACCCCGAACCCCGCTCCCGCGGGCTTGCAGTTCTGCAAAAGCTGCAAGTGCAAGGTCAACGCGTCCATTCCGGGCGCTTGGTCCGCAGAGTTCGGCAAGTGCACCGGGTGCGCTGCTCCCGAGCTGCGCAAGGCTCGCAAGGCCGAGCGTGAAGCGCGCAAAGCGGCAAAGGAAGCGGCTCGCAAAGCCGCCCACACATGCAAGTGCGGCAACCCCAAGTCACCCGACTTCCCGACCTGCAAAAAGTGCGCCCCCAAGCGCGCTCAAAAGCAGGCTCCCAAGGGACGCCGCAACACCCCTCAGCAGCAAGCCGAACGTGACTGGCGACGCCGTCAGTCGCACTTGCAATGCCAAGGGGTTGGCTGCAAGGGAAAAGCCCTCCCGGGCGTAGGCTTCTGCAAACAGTGCCTCACCGGGTAATCCCACAGGTTATGTGATGACACCTGTATCGTAAGTCATTACACCACTTGCCCAATCACTAGATTGGGCCTTTGACTAAGAGAATCTTCCCCAAGATTCTCTCTGAGAAGAAAACACACATCCACCCGTAGAGACGCGCCAGGGCGCGTCTCTCATACAAAAGCAATTGTACGACACCCTTACCAGGTGTCTTCACAAGGAGATCTCAAATGACCCAGCAGACCACCCCCAGCACCGCCCGCCGCTCCACCTCAATCCGCGAAACCGCCGAATACAAACGTATTCTAGCGAAATTCGTCCAACAAATCGAAATGCGTCCGGATTGGTCCGTGACGCTGCACGATTTGGATCGAGGGGTGCGCCAAATGATGGCGCAACACAATCGCACCCGCAAAGCGCGGCTCGTCAAATGTCCGTGTTGCGGTATCAAACGCCGCGACCCGAGCTACGAGCACTGCGCGCCTTGCGGCAGAGAGGCGAGTCGCGAAGACTTGAGGCAGTCGAAAGACAAAAGCCCCAAGCCCAGCAAGGAGAAGAGTGAACAACTCGCCAAAGAGCTACTCGCCAAGCAGCAAACAGCCGCTTGCGAAGAGCTCTATCTCCTCTGGCGCGATGGCTGCCTCCCTCCGGTGTGCGAAGTAGCCTCGGAAACCGATACCGAACTCCGGATCAAAACCCCGATGACCTTGTTCGTCCTGGATTTGACCAACATTCGTGAGGCCGAGAAGCGCTCCACACCACCAGTGCCCTCCACTCCCAAAACCGGTCGAGTCTATGGCTCACGTCGTAGGCGCCGCAAGGGAGTCCCGGTAGCGGCATAGCACAAACAGGTTATGTGATGACACCTGTATCGTAAGTCATCACACCACTGCCCAATCACTAAATTGGGCCTTCGACTAAGAAGATCTTAACAAGATCTTCTCTGAGAAGGCAATCCATTCCCCCCGTAAAGACGCGCCACGGCGCGTCTCCCAAGGAGACCATCAATGACAGAAAAAGAAAAAAAGGTACCCGACCTAATCGGGATAGGCCAGTTCCTCATCAAGAAAGAGACGAGTTGGTTACCCAAAACAGGCATCATCATAGCACTCGTCTATCTCTTCTTCCCATTCGAGCTCATCCCCGACGCCATTCCAATTGCTGGCGTATTGGACGATGCCGGTCTCATGGCTCTATCTCTTTGGTGGCTCTCATACGCCACCAAAAAGTACAACATCAACCTCCTCGGAACGAGCGAGCCCAAAGAGCCTGCTCAACTCGAGGAACACCCACATCCACCAAGTGTCATCGACACAAAAGGTGAGGAGGTCGAAGAGGCAAAGGTCGAGGTCAAAGTCCCTGATCTCGAACACTAGTCTCAACATCTCAAAGGTTTTCGGTAAGTTCCCTGGCCTCACAGCCTTAAAACTTACCCGCATTCACTTACGCATCAAGTTGACGCCTAAATGAATACGCCAAAAAACTCCCCGCGGGAGATTTTTTAATAAATAAAGAATCGAACGGAACCAACTCAGCCGATCAACCCGACTCCTACATTGTTAATTATTAATTCGTAATTGGTATTTACTTAATAACCACTCCCTTACCCTGTGCATTCTCATCATTCTGCAAATCAGTATTCAATTGTTTAATAACCAATAATATCGATTCTTGAATGTCTTCATCCGTAGCTTGGAATGTAATATCTTCCATCAATGTCGCAAATCTACCATCATCTGCAGCAACCGGGGTCAAGCTAACAT
>CAZDDA010000309.1:0-3721 GCA_964504085.1 uncultured Thermotogae bacterium
GTACACCCAGCCGGGGTACACAACCTCAGTCTCCGAATCTCTACAGGAGGCCGTCAGGAATATCACAAAGGGTTCCGTCACAGATGTCAACGCAGTGAGCAGAATCGTCCGGTGGATTGACCGACACGTCTGGGATCTCCCTTGCTCGGTCCCAGCGATCTTCTTCACATACTCCGATGGCGAGGACGTCCGCCTTAGGAACTACGTCCAAGCCTACACAGAGATCAAGCCGGGAGTCCCGGGTTGCTCGACAATCCCACCGCAGGAAGATGTGCTCACCGAGATGCTTCTGGCAGACAGGATGTTCGATGCGCGAAAGCACTCCGGATGCACTGGCGTAGCATCGCTCACGTGTTCCATGATCCGAGCAGCTGGCATTCCTTGTCGACTTGTGTTTGTGCTGTATCCAGACTACTACCACGAAGACCAGACCGCAGAGCTCACAGTACGCATCGAGCGCCGTGAATGGACTTCAGGTGGACGCCCTTGTGTGAATCGATTCGACGAAGGGTTCATCTGGATGGATCACGGATACGTCGAGGCGTGGCTGGGAGGCCAGTGGGTGCGGATCGATCATGCCGTCAATGTCATGTACGGCCAGAGGAACTGCTTGGTCGCGAAGATCCTTGCAGTTCACGACTGGCTGGATGTCGACTTCTCGCGGACCTACCCGACGGACTGGGCTGAAGATCGTCCCTACTACACGACGCTGATTGCTGACCAAGAACCTGTTCACGCGTCAGTAGACTGAAAGCAATCTGGAGAGGCGGGATCAGAGAGGCAGGGCCAGATGCTTCGAGTGCGGATCGTCCTCTAGTAGCCCGTACACAACTCGATCGACGAACTCGCCCTTGTCGATGTAGTAGTCACGCAGATGTCCTTCGCAAGCGAACCCCAATCGTTCGAGGAGGAGGATCGAACGGGCGTTCTCGGGGTGCGTCATGGCCCAGATTCGATGGAGTTCCAGTTCCTTGAACCCGAACCGCAGGACCTCAGCGAGGGCCTCCGCCATTAGGCCCTCCCCCCAGTGATGGGGCACGAGATCGAAACCGATCTCGCCACGGCGGAAGCATCTGCGCCATTCGATGAAGCCGCATGTGCCTACCGCCTCCCCTGCGCTTCTCAGCTCCAACACCCAGCGGTGGAAGCGTCGTCTTCACCGTCGAAGCAAGAGGATGTTGAGTAGTGCCTGCCTTTGCTTCGTGATCGGAGGATCAACGATCATGAATTCCGTGACGTCCGGGTCTCCCCAAAGCTTGAGCAGGAAACGAGCATCGCTGACACAGATGTCGCGAAGATGCAGTCGCTTCGTCTCGAGTGGCGGGAACGTAGGATTCGTCGATTTGCGTCTCACAGCTATCTCCTCCTCGCTTGAGCCTACCATCGTGCTTCCACGCTGTCTAGCACGCTGCGGGACGACAAGCGGAGGGCTCGGACGCCATTTGGCACGCGTCATCTAGGCGGTGCTGAGGAATGGACGTGACTACGAACTACGCGAGGATGGCCGCCCGATGACTTGAGAATCCAGGAGGGATGTTCAGAGCTGTGGAATGCAGACACATCTTGAATCGGGTCGCCCATCACCGCGCCGCAATGCACTGCGCGATTTCCACAGTCCCCCAGGCTCCAGACGACTAGCCAGGAAAATCAAGGACGATCTTCCACATCTATGCTAGCTTTCCAGGTGCGAAGCACAGGCACACGAAGTAGCGTATCGCTGGATCATCTGCGATTACAGACCGGAGAGGCCCTTTGGATCGCCTTCCTACTCCTTTTTTGCCCATCGCCTCCGTTGCCAGTGCTCCTTGTTCAGGAACTGCAAACCCCAGAAGAATACGCCAAGCCCAGCCAAGAACATCCCGATTCCCCCGGCAGAACCCCAGCCTAGTATCTCTTCCACTGCCTTCCCCTCCCTTCTACGTTTTTCTGCGCCTCGCGCCAGTCTATGTCCCACGCTCTGCATACGTCAAGAACGACAGACCCCAACGGAGCTGTGACCCCGTTGAACCTGCTACGCAAGGCACGCAGATGCTCTTCATTCCCAGACTCCAACTGACGGTTCGCATCTTGAGGTCTACGGAAGAGGACTCCAATTACCACGTCGCCACGTACGAACGCGTCCTGCATCCAGTCCGCAGGCTCCAAACGCACCAAGGAAGTGCGTTGCTTCCGTTGAGGCTTGCCTGCCTCGATGCCCGACTAAGTAGATGTGCCCCCTACATGAGCCTACCAAGGCCGGTCCCGATTATTCCAGCCGTCCCAATGCGTGTCCCAGTAGATGGCAGCAGCGGCCTGGTAGGCGACGGTGTCGGAGACCTGACTGAGATACGAGAGGACAGCCATCAGCGCGACCAGGTCCATCACTGACTTGGCGCGATGCGTCTGCCACTGCTGAAGATCCCACTCCATGCAGACCACGCACATCGGTGTGTGCCCGCATGGTTCGCAATACTCTCCGGGATCATCCTCGCTGGCTCCCCAGCGTTGTGATGGGTCGATTCTCCCAAGCTGGCCGCCCTTCCACGCAAGAAGACGCACGAAGTCGGCGATCTCTTGCGGAATCGACACGTCACTCGGCGCCGTCGTTGTCTGCGTCTCTTGGGGGCTTCCGGACGGCTTCGTCTCTGCTGTCGTTGTGGGGCCTGCCGGTCCCATCTGCACGGAGATCCCAGTGGCGGGCTTGTCCTTCACCAGCTGTCTCAGAGCTTCCCAGGTTTTGCTCGCCGGGACAGCTACGCACCACTCAATGACATGTTCGAGCTCGACATCCTCTCCGAAGCACTCCTCAAGCCGTGCTTCGAAGTCCTCCAGGAACTCCTTCTCTCGGGGATCCGCGAGTTGAGCTTCAAGGGTCTCCCGGTACGCGGCAACGCCATGCTCCCTGCAGGCCAGGATCCGGCAGAAGGCATTCGGATCGCAGTCGGCAGCGAGCTTGTCCAACTGGTGGTTCCGGCAGAATTGGTACAGACCTCCGCTGAGCTCGAAGGCCTGCCTGAATGCCCATACGCCGCTTGGATCGCAGCCCACGCCCTCGCGCCATCCCGTTTCCGGGCACTTCCAGATGTAGTGCAGCCTCATGGATTGAGCCATCTGCTGAAGGAGCCACACGGTGTCGCAACAAGGAGAACAGAGGTATCGCTCCACATCGTCCTCGTTCATGTTGAAGAGCTCTACAAGCCTCTTCAGAACGGCACAAGCCACCGTGTAGTTGTTGTAGGGTGTGTCCCCCCTGGCCCCGAGATAGCGGAACCACGTTTCCTCGTCCCTTTCGAGGATGAGATCCAGCATTGCCTCCACATCCGTCATCGTCGCAATCTTGTCAGCTAAACACTCTTCGTACTCCGCAAGCACCTCATTGGCTAGCTCAATCCTGTCCGCCAGTGGATTCCCCTCATCGAGCACCAGATCTACCCAGAGAGCAAGGAGCCTCTCCAGGTCGCACTCGCAGTCCTCTTGGATCTCTCGGTCCGTCCTGTGGATCTGGACAGGTGCCTTGCAGGCGCACGACAGAATCACAGACCGATAGCATGCAGCCAGCCTCTCCTGGTACTTGTCCCATGTCGGCACGCCGACGCTTGGGTACAGGGCGCTGGTGTCGATGCCATTGAAGCGTTCATCCTCGAAGAAGCGGAAGTACTTGGCGTACAGATCCTTCAGCCGCTTGATCCCTCTATCGAGATCGGCGCACGTCATCTCCTCGCAGGCCAGTTCTCCGGGCCAG
>CAZDDA010000310.1:0-3706 GCA_964504085.1 uncultured Thermotogae bacterium
GTTCCTCGATATTTATTGCCATGTACATTGCCTTCCGGACTTTATAGTCTGCCGTTGGAAAGCCTGGAGAGTGCTCGAACCCCAACATCATGAAGCGATGGCCTCGTACAGCCACTAGTTCCAAATCGGGACTTCTTTCAACTCGCTCCATACTCTCTATTGGGAGAAATGTGATGAGGTCGACTTCACCGCTTTCAAGCGACGCCATGCGCGTCGTTTCATCCGAAATGGGTCTGTAGATGACGGTATTGATCGCGGGTCTCCCGCCCCAATACTGGTCATTGGCCTCCAAGGTGAGATGGTCCTCTGCTACCCATTCTACGAACTTGTAAGGGCCGGTGCCCATAGCGTGGGTGCTAACATAAGTAGCATCGTGACTCTCGGTCCACTCCTTATCCATGACTCCCAAGGAATAAATCGAACTTGGGAAGATTGGATTGGGACTCATGGTTACTATGTCCAAGGTGTACGGGTCAACGACGGTTATAGACTCGATGGCTGATCCTACCTCAACATACTGAGACCTCTCATATGCAGAGGTTCTCTCAAGCGTGAATTTGAGATCGTCAGCAGTGAGAGGATTCCCATTGTGATAGGTGATTCCTTGTCGCACGTGGAATCGCCAAGTAAGTTGGTCAAGGCGCTCATAGGACTCCACCAACCCAGGGATGAGCTCACCGTCTGGAGTCCTTTCAAAGAAACCATCGTAGACGTTGCGCAACGTGCCGATAGACGTGATTATCGCGTTGCCCATGGGGTCCATATTCACAATAGAGGTTTCAATGCCGATCGTTAAGGGTCTCTCTGATTGGGCGAACGTTACTGCCCCTATAAGTCCCCCAATGAGTGCCAAGCCAACCAAGAAGCTACTTCTGAATCTCATTTTCCCTCCTTGCATACCATGTCAAACAACAATTTCCTGCCGGCTTATGCCGAGTTTTCCTCTACTGGCTGCAACTTGCGTCCAGAAGAAGCAAGTTTGTCGTGCTACTACTGTCCTTATGATCTCTGCTTGTTTTATCACCCCCTTTCCGCCGAGATAGCCATCCTCTGACGCGCCGATGTATACTTTCCATTCCTAAGAATTCCAACACCAAAGAGTTTGACCGCCAGCTTCCCTCCCATCTTGTACTTTGGTGTCCGTTAGTCCTTCCGGTAACCTAGTGCTTGCGAGATTGCTGTTGCGGCTGCTATTACTGCAGCCGCTAGTCTCTCGAACTCATCTGGAGGATCAAAATCACGTACAAGCCCTGTGAGACTGATTGCTGCAACGCAGTTGCCAGTGTACTCATTGATCGGAGCCGCAACGCATTTGATACCCACTTCGTGCTCCTCATCATCCACTGCATAGCCTTGCTGAGCCGTTTTCTTCAACTCCTCGAGCAACTGCATCGGATCGGTGATGCATGAAGGCGTGAGTCTTTTTAGTTTGAGGCCTCGGAGCAATGTGATCTGTTGATCCGTGGATAGAGAACTAAGAAGCGCTTTACCCACAGCGGTGCAATACGCTGGCGCGCGACTCCCGATACGAGACATCATAGGTAGTGTCTTGTAACTCTCAACTTTATCTATGTAAACAATATCACGGCCATCTAGAACACATAAGTGGGCGGTCTTGTGAACGTTTGAACTCAGCTCGACGAGAAACGGCCTAGCTACTTCGCGCACAGGCATCCGCCTGAGTTTCTGACTTCCCAACTCCAGGATCTTGTTGCCAAGATGGTAGTGGCCATCGCCATCGCTTTGAATGTATCCAGAATCGAGAAGGGTGTTGAGGTAGCGATAGACGTTGGTCTTGTGGACCTGGATAAGGTTGGCTAACTCGACTGCGGTCATCCCCTCCGCACTCTGAGCCAGCTCTTCGAGAAGCTTGAGCCCCTTTTCGAGAATTTTTGCACCTGGCATCGTGAAAAACGCAACACCTCTTACCGCTTATTAAAATTACTATAGCAAAAAAAACGACTCGTGTCAAGAGATGGACTTTGATGCGTCAGGAGATCGTAACCAGGGTAAGAGGGTCGCAAAGAGGTGGTTGAAAAGGGTGGCGTGTCCCTAAGAAAGTGTCGAAGCAAGAAAATAAGATGACAAGGCGTGCACTCGCTCTCCTTGCGGAAAGCCACTAATTATAAGACCACTACGACTTAGGCACGCCGCATCGCCAGTTGAGCAGCTGGAAGGTGTATCAGAGGGCTAGAGAATATGGTCCGCTTCGTGAGGCAATCAGATGGAGCCGTTCTTTTCTTCTTTTGTCTCCTTTTCCTCTTTGAGCGCCTCGCGGATGCGCTCCAACCGCTCAACGACGCGGGCGAAGACGGTCCCTTCCGGGTAGGTGCCGTCCTCCTGCGGTTGACCGGCGGGGACACCGGTTAGGATCTCGATCCCCTCTTCAACAGTGGAAACGGGGTAGATGTGGAATTGTCCCGCTTTGACCGCGTCGACAACCTCCTCGGAGAGCATCAGGTTATCCAGATTTTGGGCGGGGATCAATACACCTTGAGCGCCGGTCATCCCCTTGGCCTGGCACACCTTGAAAAAGCCTTCGATCTTTTCGTTGACCCCACCGATCGGCTGTATATCCCCCTTCTGGTTCACCGACCCGGTGACGGCAATTCCCTGCTTGACGGGGAGCCGGGCGAGACTGGACAGTAGCGCGTACAGCTCGGTGCTCGAAGCGCTGTCGCCATCAATCATCGAGTAGCTCTGCTCAAAGGCGAGGCTGGCAGATAGGCTCAAGGATTTTTCGCCAGCGAATCGTTCGCCGAGAAAACCCTTCATGATCATGATGCCCTTGGTGTGCGTGTGACCGCCAAGCTCGGCCTCGCGTTCGATGTCCACGATTCCGTCCTTGCCCGTGTGGACGGTCGCCGTGATTCGCGACGGTTTGCCGAACGCGTAATCTCCCAGCTGCAATACTGCTAGCCCATTCACTTGCCCGGCCTGTTCGCCATCGGTGTCGACGAGAATCTGCCCGCGCGCGATCATCTCGCGGATCTTTGCCTCAATCCGATCACGTCGATTGTCCCGCTTTGCCAGTGCGAGGCGGACGTGTTCACCGGTGACGTGTGGGGAGTCTTCTGTCTGTGCCCAATACGATGCTTCTTTGACGATTGACATGAGATCGCCGAATTCGCAGGACAGCTTCTTCTGATCGCCGGCGAGTTCGGAGGAGTAGTCGACGATCTTGGCAACCCCGCTCGGCTCAAATGGAAGAAGGCTTTCGTCTTCTTGGCTGCGAGCGTGAAGAAAGCGAGCAATCTCCAGTTCGTGTTCGGGGGTGCGCTCCATCTCGGCGCCGAAATCGGCCTTGACGCTGAACAGTTTTGGAAAATCCTCGTCGTAGAAGTGTAGGAGTTCATAAATGTAGGGGCTTCCAATGATGATCACCTTCATTCGGAACGGGACAGATTCCGGCTTCAACCCTTCGGTTGTTGCGTAGCCGAGCATCTGCAGCGGATCTTCAATCTGGATTTGTCGGCGTTTGATCGCGATTTTTAGCGCTTCCCAGCTCAGTCCGACGCGGAACAGGTTGTTTGCGTTTAGTACAAGATATCCACCGTTGGCGCGGTGGAGCGACCCCGGCTTGATCATCGTGAAGTCGGTAATAGCGACACCCATCTGCACGCGGCGCTCGATCGAGCCGAACAGGTTGGGGTAGGTCGCATTCTGCTCGACGATTACTGGGGCCCCCTGCGTTTTGGAGTTGTCG
>CAZDDA010000311.1:0-3705 GCA_964504085.1 uncultured Thermotogae bacterium
GGCGAGCGTCTGTTCCGGGGGGGAATCTGAGAAGTACCACGGGCGCCAAGAAGTATCCTCTGCCCTCGTGAAGTGCCGCTCCAGCAAAGGGGCTGTCCTACGATGGCGAGGCGACGATCTCGATTGATTCCATCCCTTGCTCGCGGTACTCTGTAAGTCGTCAGATGTCGGATGGCTGTCGGCCCGCAAGGTGTTGTGATCAGTCAGCCGATATGAATCAGACAAAGCTGTCAGTCGTACTTCGCAGCTTTGGCGGAATCGCGGAAGCACTGGCAGGAGAGCTTGCGGGGAGCACTGTCGCAGGCTTCACAGCCTGTACTCGTAGGACGGAAGGCGACAATCGATGCACATGCCGAACGAGTTGGCCAGATCCGGAATTCACGAGGTCTGCATTCCGGTCCGATTGCGTCCAAGATCCCACGGGTAATGCACATGAACACGTACGAGAGAGTCGTCACTGTGCTGGAGGGAGGCAAGCCAGATTCCATACCATTTGTAGACCGTCTGGAGATATGGTACGCACATCACCATCGTGGCGGAACGATGCCTGAGGACCTCCGGGGGATGACGCTGAACGAGGTTCATCAGGCCGTTGGGCTCGACCGCTTGAAGTTCATCAGCCCCTATGGCCTGAAACTGATGAATGTCGAAATGACGATTGCCTTTGAAGGGGAAGAGGTTCACCGAGAGAGCGAGCCTGTACTGGAGAGCTTCTTCTGTGCAGAAGCCCTGGCTCATGTACCGAGAAAGGCCGGAACGACGTTCGTGGAGTTCAGCACGCCGGTCGGTAAAGCAAGTCTCAAGTATCGCTTGTCGGCAGTTCACGAACGATCTGGGATGGAACCCTTTTTACAGGAGCACCCCATCAAAAGAGAGAGTGACTTCCGCGTTGCGGAGTACATCGTTGAACACCTGGAGTTCGTGCCGCGATTCGAAGCGTTCTTCCGCGAGCAAGAAGCGCTGGGAAAAGCAGGATTCGCTGTGGCAACGATAGGCCGAATACCGTTTCAACAAGTGATGCTGGAATTCCTGGGCGAAGTGCCTTTGTTTGAGGCGTTGCACACCTGTCCACGAAGGATCAGACGGTTGGTTGACGTCCTGGATCAGCAGCGCACAGAGGTCCTTAGGAGGATGGAGGAAGTCGCGCTTCCGTACGTCGAGTTCACCGACAATCTCGACGGTGTAATGACGAATCCGAAGCTGTACGCAGAGTACTGCCTGCAAGCGCACCAACGCTACGCAGACATCCTTCACGCCCAGGGCAAGAAGGTAGGAAGCCACACAGATGGGAACCTAAGGTCACTGCTGCGGCTCCTTGCGGAGTCGGGCCTGGATGTCTGTGAGTCCATCTCGCCAGCTCCGCTTTCCGACTACACCTTCGACGAGGCCTGGGAGATTTGGGAGGACGGACCGATCATCTGGGGCGGGATCCCTTCATCGATGCTGGAACAAGCAACGCCGGAACGAGACTTCAGGGACTACGTGGAGCGGTTGCTGCATACGGTTGGAGACGGAGCCATCATCCTCGGCATCGGCGACATGGTCATGGAGAACAACCTCATCGAGAGAGTGCGTCAGATTGCCAAAGAGGTGCGGAGCCGGGGAGCAGCGGGACAACCTCCAACGATCGCGGGACCACACTCTAGGGAGGCTCCGCGTTCGTACTCGGGAGAGGAGGAGGATGAATGTCAGGCCGGGTAGAGGGCAGAGTTGCGATCGTGACAGGCGCTGGGTCGGTTACGAAGGGTATCGGAAACGGCAGAGCGGCAGCGACTCTGTATGCTCGCGAAGGTGCACGCGTCTTGCTCGTAGACAAGGACCCACAAGCGGCGAGGGAGACGGAAGCTCTGATTGTGGCTGAGGGTGGAACCTGCGCCACCGTTCAGGCCGATGTGAGCCAGGTCGAGGAGTGTCGCCGCGTCGTGGACACATGTGTTCGCGCGTACGGCCGCATTGACATCTTGCACAACAACGTCGGCATCGAGATCCCAGGAGGACTGGCCGAAACGACTGTACATTCCTGGGAGACAACCATGGCCGTGAATCTGAAGAGCGTTTTCCTGATGTGCAAGTACGCCATTGCCCACATGGAGCGCCAGCGACGCGGTGCCGTGATTAACATCTCATCGATCAACGCGATCCGGACTCTGCCCGCCCTTTCCCTGCCGTATGGCGTGTCAAAGGCAGGCATCATCGCCCTGACGCGAGAGATCGCAGTGGAGTATGCTGCCAAGGGCATCCGTGTGAACGCGATCCTTCCCGGTATGCTAGATACTCCGTTCGCAACGGCCTCCCTGAGCGAGGCGTACGGTGGCGATGTTGACAGAATGAGACAGAGGCGGAACGCGCTCTGCCCCACTGGGAAGCAAGGCGAAGGCTGGGATGTGGCGAACGTGGCACTCTTCCTCGCCTCAGACGAAGCGAAGTACATCACGGGCGCTGCGATTGTGGTCGATGGGGGACAGACCTGCAGGATCTTCAGCCCTGCTAAATCGGAATCATGAGCCGCGTGAAGGTGATTTCCACGATCGACGCTCACACAGCCGGAGGACCGACGCGGGTCATCATCGACGGCACTCCCGTCCTGAGTGGGGAAACGGTAGCGGAAAAGATGTCGGACTTCCGTACGAACCACGACTCGGTTCGGAAGCTCCTGATGCGAGAACCCCGTGGTCACAAGGGCATGTATGGCGCGGTGATCACTGAAGCAACGGGCCCCGAGGCGGACATCGGTGCCTTCTTCTTCACGTCCTCCGGCTACTTGCCCGCCTGCGTCCATAGCTCGATGGGGGTTACCAGAGTAGCCGTCGAAACCGGGATGATCAGTAGGCGAATCGGTAGACCAATCAGGATGGAGATCCCGACTGGCGTAATCTCGTTGCGTCCCACGTATACTGAAGGCGAACTGAGGTCGGTAGCGATTCAAACGCCACCGGCCTTTGTCCATACCCACGTCGTTGACCTGGACCTCGGAGCAAGAGGCAGTATTCGAGCTAGCATCGTCTTCTGTGGGTCTTCTTTGACCTGGTCGACATCAACCAGGTCGGCCAGTTCGCGGCGGACAGCGGCTCGCACATTAGTCCAGAGAACGTTCAAGATCTGATCGATTGGGGGGTCTACATCTTGGAAGAGGTGAACCGCAGGCTAGAGGTTTGCCATCCTGACAACCCGGCGTTCGGCGCGGTTGAGCTAGTGATGCTGTACGAGAAAGTCGACAGACTGAATGCCCGGGATATCGTGATCAGCCGGGCTGGTGGCATCGATCGATCGCCGTGCGGCGCAGGCACTGGGGCCAGGGTGACCGACCTGTTCACAAAGGAGAAACTCAAGATGGACGAAGAATACTGTCTCGAAAGCTTTCTGGGCACCCAGTTCGTAGGTCGCGTTCTCGAAGCCCTAGATGTAGGCTCTTTCCGCGGTGCCTTGCCCGAGATCCGCGGCTCTCCTTACATCACCGGGAAGCACCGGTTCATTCTTGAGCCTGGCGATCCCTTGCTCGAGGAGCTCGTCGTGTGAGGTGATGGCGATGTGGCATTTGCAAGGCGGATGCTGGGTCCGCAAGCAATCCGTTCTTGTGGCCATGGAGCACAGTGTGCCAATGCTGAAGCCGGCGTCTAGGGCTCAGGTCTGGCACAACGCTGGACGCGAGGTCGAGGAAATGAAGTGGGTTGCGTCAGTGCAGGTGGCCCAGGTTTGTCGACAGAC
>CAZDDA010000312.1:0-3691 GCA_964504085.1 uncultured Thermotogae bacterium
GGAAGGCATAAACAAGCCGGATATGCTCAACTTGCCGAGCTCATCGCCTCGCGCATCGTACGAAAGGTCATTGCGTACGGCGAAGCAGCTGCTTTTTTTCACGATACCTTGAATGCTGCCGGCTACTCACGCACGGAGATGTACCCCAATCTTGAAGAGGCCGTCTTGGCGGGTCTCGCGTCGGCCCTCCCCGGCGACGTCCTCCTGTTCTCACCGGCATGCGCCAGCTACGACCAATATCGAGACTACCTTGAGCGGGGGGAGGCTTTTTCACGGTTGATCCATTCACAACCCACATTCCATCCGACGCACAGCAGAGTATGAGTCTCGTTTCCTTCGGACAGATGTCCCGTCTCGCAATCGCGAGTTTTCTTCCTCCTGTCGACAGGATTCCTTCCTGACACAGGACACCTGCCTTATCTATTAGAGGCGCAAGACGGCAACTCGATGCTATAAGCCGGAAGGCGACCGTTCTTGCTTTAGGAGGGAGAAAGTGGAAGGACGAGCAGATAGAGCAACGGCACTGGTCGCCTTGCTGCTCCTCTTGTACGGGTTGGTCATGGTATACAGTGCGAGTGCTCCCTTCTCCCTGCGATACTTTCACAGTGATACCTATCTCTTTTTAAAGCAGTTGGCCGCCGCAGGAATTGGAATCGTTCTGCTCGTCGGCTTTTCCCGCTTCAACTACCATCGACTCTGCCACCTGGGCGACATCTTTCTCCTTGGTTCCTTTTTGCTCACGGTGATGACGGTCCTTCCGCTTCCCGGCATAAGCAACGGTCGTTGGCTCCACTTGGGACCATTTGACTTCCAGCCAACCGAACTGCTGAAGTTTTCATTGATCATCTATCTTGCTGCCACTATTGAGCGCAAGAAAGACTGCATGGGGTCTTTCACCGATGGAGTTCTCCCGTTCATCATCGTCTTGCTTGTGCTCGCCGGTGTTGTGATGAACCAGCCGGATTTTGGTATGACGCTTCTACTCGCCGCTTTGACCATCGTGATGCTTTTCCTCGGGCGGGCACGCGTCTGGCACCTGGTAGCGCTTGTGACAGGAAGTCTTCCGTTCATTTATCTAGCAGTGAAACTCGCCCCATATCGCCTCGGCAGGATTGTTTCGTTTATCAACCCTCAGGCGTACAGCACGTCATCCGGCTACCAGATCATCCAGTCCATGGTTGCGATCGGCTCAGGAGGTCTCATTGGTCGGGGCTTAGGTGCCTCGAGGGCAAAGCTGTTCTACCTTCCTCAGGCACACAACGATTTCATATTTTCGATCACAGCCGAGGAGCTGGGCCTGCTAGGCGCCGTGGTGTTGCTCGGCTTGTTTGCGGTCTTCATTTGGCGGGCGTTCATAATCGCTGCGCGGGCACCGGACCGTTTGGGCTCCCTTCTTGCCCTGGGGATCGGATTCACCCTCTGCCTTCAAACGCTGCTCAACTTGGGAGTGGCCCTTGGAGTGCTCCCCGTTACCGGCCTGACGCTCCCCTTCATCAGCAATGGAGGCTCTTCCCTACTGGTCACACTGGCCATGGTTGGTGTCCTCCTCAACATCTCGAAGCAAGGAGGACAGAAATGCGAGTTCTGATCGCAGGTGGCGGAACCGGCGGACACGTCTATCCCGCCCTTGCCATCATGGATGAGCTATTGCAAAGCGAGCCCAATGTAAAACTGGCCTATGTTGGGACTCGCAGGGGCCTCGAAGCACGAATTCTCCCGACCTATTCAGAGATCCGCTTCTTCCGGATCCACGTCCGTGGGCTCGAACGACACCGGCCGTTGCAGAACCTATGCTCCTTGCTTCTCCTTACCCTTGGGCTGGCGGAGACGCTGCTACTGCTCTTGCACTTCCGGCCCCACATCATCATTGGAATGGGTGGCTATGCCTCTTTCCCGGCACTTCTGCTTGGATCTCTAGTGGGCAAGGTACTTCCTGTGCGGACTCTCATCCACGAGCAGAATGTCGCAGCCGGCCTGACCAACCGGCTGCTTGCCCCATTCGTAGACAAGGTCCTCATTTCCTATCCTCAATCGAAACGGTATTTCAGGAGAGCAAAACAAGTGGTTGTGACTGGTAATCCTATCCGCAAGGAATTTCATCTCGCCAAACGAAGCGAAGCGCTCTATCGAACGTTTAGTTTGGTGCCTCAGCGTAGAACAATTCTCGTATTTGGCGGCTCAAATGGCTCGGGGATGTTTACCAATGCAGTGCTGCGTGCCAAGGCGACCATCGCCAAGAACAAAGCGATCCAGGTGCTCTTGATTACAGGAGAAGCCGGGGAGGAAAACGCTGTCAGAAACGAGCTGCTCCAAGCAGGGGTAATGAATGTGATTGTTCGTTCCTATATCGATCGAATGGACGAAGCGTTCGCTCTGGCTGACCTCATCGTCTCCCGTGCCGGGGCAAGCTCCCTGGCTGAGATCACTTCGTGCGGAAAGCCAGCGTTGTTGATTCCTTGGGAAGATGCTGCTGATGGACACCAACGCAAGAACGCGCGGGTTCTAGAGGAACAGGAGGCTTGCGTCCTCATAGAGGAGAAAAACTTCATGAAACTGAGTCTGGCTACGCTCATCCGGGAGATTGTAGAGGACGAGGAACGGCTGCTCCAAATCGGAAAGAACTCAATGAGGCTAGGTCGACGTCAGGCAACAACGTCGATCCTGGGAGAGATCACAACATTGGCGAGGGAGGGGCAAGCGTGATCAGTGCAGGGAAGAAGTATCACTTTGTCGGAATTGGCGGAGCGGGAATGAGCGGGCTTGCCGCGGTGATGTTGGCGGGAGGAGTACGGGTTTCAGGCTCCGACCTGCAAGAAAATAAGGAGATTCTCCAGCTGCGACAAGCAGGAGCCCACATTCACATGGGACATGATCCCTATTCCCTCGATTCGGAAATCGACGGGGTAATTATTTCTTCAGCCGTCGGGGAGGAAAACGCTGAGGTCAAAGCGGCCCGACAGCAGGAGGTTCCGGTTGTGCGACGTCTCCACGCCCTAGCCGCAGTGCTTCGTGGCTACCGCAGCATCGGGATTGCGGGGACACACGGAAAAACAACCACAACCGCGATGGCAGCAACGATTCTAAGCAAAGTAGGAAAGGACCCAAGCTACCTCGTCGGTGCCCACTGTCCGGGACTAGGGGGGAATTCACGCCTCGGTCAAGGCGAATGCTTCGTGACCGAAATAGATGAGAGTGATGGTCTGTTCCTCTCTCTCCATCCGTCGATCGGCGTAGTGAACAACATCGGCCGGGATCACCTCAATACGTATCGTACTCTGTCCACCATCAAGGAGAGCTTCACCCAGTACGTCAGCCAGTCCGAGAAAGCCGTACTGGCAATTGATAATGCCAACGTCCACGAAATAGCCGCGCAGTTTCCCAAAGCGTTCACTGTCGGGATGTCCCCGGAAGCCGACCTACAGGCAAGGGCGATCACCCATTACCGCTTCCACACTCGGTTCGATCTTGTGTACCGAGGGAAGCGGGTTTGTCGCGTCTTTCTTCCTGCTCCCGGGGATCACAACGTACGCAACGCCCTATGCGCCATCGGTGCTACTTCACTTGCCGGGGTCGGCCTTACCGAGGCCGCAGGTGCCTTGGCCGGTTTCCATCTTCCACATCGGCGATTCCAGTTGTTGGAGGAAAACGGCGTCACGGTGGTAGACGACTATGCCCATCTTCCTGAAGAGAT
>CAZDDA010000313.1:0-3685 GCA_964504085.1 uncultured Thermotogae bacterium
TGGAAAGCCAGTCTAGCAGGCAAAAGGAGTGCACCGGGTACGACAACCTGTTTTGGCGTGTGCTCCGCTGTTCTTACTCAAATATCTTCCAAACCGATTCCTGATGTCGTTTTATGCACTCGCAGGATCCAGGGGTTCTTTCGTCGGAGAAGGTCTTGGTGTAGCTTGTTCCTGATGTCTTCGTTGTGGGTTGAAGAGTTCTACGAACACGCGTTGGTATCCGCAATTTTACCACCTTGTCCGGTACAGAGAGTGTCGGGAGGCGGCCTTTCCAGGCCGAAACGAGCTTTCGTGATTCACGGGGTTTGAATTAGTGTGAAGGAGGGGGACGATGGCGCATAGGGTGACATTTGAACCGTCTCGGAGTCTGATGGAGTTTCGGCTCCTTCCACGGCTCACAACGGTTGAGGCAGCCGTTGATCGGGTTTGTTTGGAGATCCCGCTGGTGTGGGCCAGAGAAGGCCAACGCGAAATCCGACTGAAAATCCCGCTGGTGGCCGCGGCGATGCAGTCGGTGTCAGGACCTGCCATGGGGATTGAACTGGCCAAACTTGGGGGCGCCGCGTTCATCTATTGTTCCCAAGCGATTGACTCGCAGGTGGAGATGATCGCCAAGATCAAGAGCCACAAGGCAGGATTTGTCAAGCCGCTGACGGTCTCGCCAACGACAACCGTGCACCAGATTGAGACGATCAAGCAGGACAAAGGCTTCTCTACATTTCCTGTCGTATCTGAGGATAACGTCTTTCTCGGGCTGATCACTCAGAGGGATTACGATCCGCAAGCGCACGGGCATCTCCGTGTTATTGAGCGGATGACTCCCCGAGAGAAACTGGAAGTCGCTGTCAACGTGACCGATTTAAAGGAGGCCCACGCCCGCCTTGTGGAGAGTCACCAATCGGTTCTTCCAATCGTGGACGAGGCAGATCGGCTTTCCTACCTGGTCTTTCGCAAGGACGCCCAGGACCAGGTGAACAACCCCAATGAGGTCGTGGATGACAAGAGACGGTTATTGGCGGTGGCCGCGATCAACACGCACGACTACAAAGAGCGCGTCGCTGCGTTGGTGGCCTCTGAGGTCGACGCCGTGGCCATCGATTCCTCCGATGGGCACTCCGTCCACCAGCAAGAGACGTTGAAATGGATCCAGGGAAACTGCCCCGGTCTTCCCGTTATCGGAGGAAACATCATCACCGAGGATGGATTCGACTGTTTGGTGGAAGCGGGAGCGCAGGCCGTAAAAGTGGGCATGGGCGGCGGATCCATCTGTATCACCCAGGAACAAAAGGGCACCGGACGGGGACTGGCCACCGCCCTCATGGAAGTGTGTGAAGCCCGCGATCGCTATTTTCAAGAGAAGAAACGGTACATTCCGATCATCGCTGACGGGGGAGTCACGACGTCGAAGGATGTGGTTGTTGCTCTGGCGCTCGGTGCCGATTACGTCATGATGGGCCGATACTTCGCCCGCATGGAGGAGTCTCCGACGGAAAAGGTCCAAATCAACAACCACATCATGAAGCCGTATTGGGGGGAAGGCGCCGCGCGGGCGAGGCAGTGGAGCGGATCCCGATACTACCACGCCGCCTTTTTTGAAGGAGTGGAAGGATTTGTGGAATATGCGGGCAAGCTCAGAGATAACCTTGACGAGATGCTCTCCAAGATCAAAGCGGCGATGTCCTCGTGTGGCTGTCGGACGATTCAGGATTTCCACGAACGCACCGAGCTCGAATTGGTGACCCCCTATGCGATTCGCGAGGGGCAGGTGCACGATGTCCTCCAACCCGGCAGGGAAACGGTCGGAGCCTTGAGAAAGTGGACGAGCTAGGACCTCGTTTCCTGGAGACTGCGAACACCGCTGGTCGATGCTCGAGGAGCGAGGCCAAAAGATCGGTCAACGCACTGGAGAGTGATATGGAAAGCCGAACAGAGGGTGTGAACCTCGATCTCGGGAACGCCTGTTCCCGCAAGGCCCTGTCCTGGGCGAAGAAGACGTTCTCAAATCGTTCGGGAAGACCGGGTGCCCCCGCACTCGACCTCGAAGAAGCCTTTGCCACGATCTTGGACTTCGGGACGGTCAAGATTGCCGTCACCTCGGACGGCATAGGAACAAAGATCGAACTGGCGGAACGGATGGGGACGTATGAGACACTGGGGTTCGACCTCGTTGCGATGGTGGTGGACGACTTGGCCGCGATCGGCGCACATCCCGTTGGGATCTCCAACATTCTCGATGTGGATGTTCTCGACGAGTGGATCGTCGATTGCCTCATGAAGGGCCTTCACGACGCAGCGAACGTTGCTGGAATTGCGGTCACTGGGGGTGAGATTGCGCAGCTCGGCGACCGCATTCGCGGGTGGGGAGAGCGAATGCATTTCAATTGGTGCGGCACGGGAATCGGTGTGCTCCCGGAGGGGAACCGTTTTGTGGACGGCTCCCGCGTCGCTCCAGGAGACGTCATTCTGTCCCTTGCCAGCCGCGGCCTGCGCAGCAACGGGTTCACCCTCACCCGCAACATCCTCAGGCAGGCCTACGGAGACGATTGGCACAACACGTCGTTCGATGAACAGACGAGCTGGGGGCAGAGGTTGCTTGCTCCCTCCCGGATCTTCGCGCCCGCAATTCGCCGATTGGAGAACTGTGGAGTCCCGATTCACGGAGTTGCTCACATCACCGGTGGTGGGATCCCGGATAACCTGGCACGTGTGTTGGCTCCCAATCGGCTAGGGGCGGCACTGGACACGCTTTGCCCTCCGCACGCGGCGATGCTCCGACTTCAGGAACTGGGGGGTGCCTCTGAAAGCCACGCCTACCGGCAGTGGAACATGGGCAATGGGGTGCTGCTTGTTGTTCCGAAAGCGCAGGTCAAGCCGGCTCTTTCAAGCATGGACGATGCAGGCTATCCGGTGCAGGTTGCGGGGGTCGTCACGGGAAAACCGGCGATCACCATCCGCACAGCCGGCTGTAGACCCCAGTTACTCACCTACGTTGTGAAGGACAGTCGTTCGGAGAGGAAGCCGGGATAGAAGATCGCGCCATCGATGAGTAAACGGGATTTCAGAACAACGGAGCCGAACGTGTCAACCATCCACGTGGTGTTCAAAGACGGGGTAGGGGACGTCGTGGGAGAGCGCATAGCTTTTGAGGCGGAAAGGTTCTTGGGTATCGACACCGGCCGTGTTCGAAGCTCCAGACTGTACACGCTACTGATGCCGCTCACAGACGAGCAACTGCAGCAGTTCGCCACACACGGTCTGAAAGACGCCGTGCTTCACGAGGTTTACGTTAACTCGGTCTACCGTCCGCGGGGATTCCGTTCATATATTGCGGTAGGCAAGCGCCCTGGAGTGACGGACGACGAGGGCACGTCGGCGCAGAAGAGCCTGTGCGATGTGCTCGGAATCACGTTGGACGGTGAGACCCAGCAGATATTCACCCGTGACGTCTTCTACCTCGAGCATCCTCTCGATGAGACTGCAGTAAGAAGGATTGCCGAAGAGCTGCTCGGAAATGTCTTGATTCATCACTTCGACTGCGGCGAGATTCTTGCGTGGATGGACTATGTCCCGCAGGTCAAGATCGAAGCAGAGTCCGCAACGGAGTACGTGGACACCTTTGTCCCGGACCAAGAACTGGACCGGCTCTCCAGAAAGCGGGTCCTCTCCCTTAGCCTGCCAGAGTGGC
>CAZDDA010000314.1:0-3643 GCA_964504085.1 uncultured Thermotogae bacterium
CGCAGCTTAGTGATGGATGATTTCGCGAGCTGCCGGCGCTCTAAGTTCTAGGTTCCAAGGTCCAAAGCCGGGAGACGGTGATGAGTGAGGAGTGATGGGTGCCTCGGAGTAAGGATTGATGGATTATGGGGCGAAGGAAAAGGACAGAAGGCGAGTAAGCCAGAGAGAGGGAAGTCAGAAGCAGATCTCCAAAGCCGCCCCTACCCATTGCCGCGTACTCGAAAGAGAGCGGCTAACTCAATGAACCCTATGAATCCGACGAACTCCATGAACGGCTTGCGAATAGGTCACATAGATTCAGCGGATACCCCGCGCCGTTGATTCAAGAGCTGAGAGTACGCAATAGAATCATACCGGAACTAACCCGAGACTGATCTTCAGGGCCGTGTCGACTCTTTCCATTGTCGAAGGATTCAATCTGCCGCAGTATTCAACCAATCGGCGTTTGTCAATGGTTCTAATCTGGTTGAGGAGGATCGCGGAATCTCTTTTCAACGCAGCTTCGGGGGCCGTAACGATTACCTCGGTGGGATACTCCTTGACACCAATTGAAGTTGTTATGGCCGCTACGATGACAACGGGACTATATAGGTTCGCGACGTCATTCTGGATGATAACAACAGGGCGGGTCTTCCCCTGTTCTGAACCGACAACGGGATCTAAATTTGCAATCCAGATGTCACCCCGCTTGTAGTCAGGCAGTTGGCTCTCCTTCGTTTCTCTCGGTCAGCTCCAGGGCTTCCTGTTCGGAGAGGAAGAAGGATTCTGAGATCCGAAGATCCCGCTGCGTGTGGGAGAGGTACTGCTCCTTGAGGTGGGAGCGCAAGGCAATGCGGTCTTCCGCAGCGAGCCGCTCTTCAGTGGCTGCCGTGACGTATTGACTGATCTGGCGTGGCGGAACGCGTTGGTGCAGTCTTTCCCATAGATCTTCTGGTAATGTCAGGTTTACTCTGCGTTTTTTCATCCTATTCTTGCTCCAAGTCTGTGCACGGGAACAACCCCGTCCGTTGTGCGCATAAGTATACAGTGAAAAGTGTGCATTATCAATGGGCTGGGGTCAAGAAACAGCGGGGCGGACAGCAATCAGCTATCAGTGGTCAGGGGGAAGAAGAGCTGTCAGCCATCAGCGTTAGCAGTCAGCGGTCAGCGATGGCTGAAGGCTGAGGAATCGGAGATTTCAGCGTTCGACAGGACAAATGTGTAGACTGATCTGTCACGGATCTGTATACTCATCGCCGCGAGGTGATGGAATGAGTAGCACGACGGTCAGAATCAGCTCATCAGCGAAGACCACGCTCAAGGCGCTCTCAGAACGCACAAACCGCCGGATGCAGGAGATCGTCGATGAGGCGATCGAGCAGTATCGGCGGCGGTTGTTCCTCGAGGAGGCGAATGAGGCGTTCGCACGATTGCGCGCGGACGAGAAACGTTGGTCCGAGGAACTCGGAGAACGTGCAGCGTGGGATCAAGCGAACGCTGTCCGGACGGAGTAACGCGGTGAAGCAACCGTCCCGCGGAGAGGTGTGGTGGGTTGACCTGGCTCCTGTGCGAGGGCATGAGCCCGCCGGGAGGCGTCAGGGCCTGGTTGTCTCGGTCGACGAGTTCAATCGAGGTCCGGCGGATCTTGTCGTTGTGGCACCGATCACGTCGAAGCTGAAGAGCATACCTTTTCATGTGGAGATCCAGCCGCCCGAGGTAGGGCTGCGGGAGACCAGCTACGTGAAGTGTGAAGACGTCCGCTCGGTGGCGAAGGAGCGGCTGGTCAGCCCATTGGGCCGGGTGAGCCGTTCGACGCTGGCTTCTGTCGAGGACCGATTGCGGATCCTATTGGGGATTTGACAGTGCACTGACACGCTAGAGCGTCGTGTCACGCGGAGACGGCGAATCAACCCACAGGCCAGAAGCTCCCACCATGAAAAGGACATGAAGAGCATGGAGGGAACCACGGAGGCACTCAACCATCCTCTCGCAGAGGCGCAGAGAACGCGGAGGGGTGAAGCAGTGATGAGTGATCAGTCGCGGGTGATTAGCGGGATTCTGTAGCGGCGTAGCTTGTCTGCGACGTCGTGTCCGGGCGACGACGCCCGTTCTCGAGGCATTGGGGGCAGAGCTTTATTCTTGAATTCTCGATGCTTCTCGCTTCGCAACGACACTGATCCTTGCGAAGTGGAAACCGAGGTAGTCTGCGACTTCTTGGAGCCTGTAGCGGTGGGCAGAAGTGCATCGTGGATACGTGCGTCCTGCTCAGGCCTGTCGGACACGCCCTCGGACGCCACAGTGGATTCTGTGGCAGCGTATCTCGTGAACGAGATCTAGTCGTGCGTGTGCCGGTCTCCTTCTCATGACCCGAGTTCTTCACGTATGATGGGAGCTGAAGGTGAGACCATGCCTATGAGCGGAGTAGAAGACAGCCCGCTTCGGGATATCCTGAAGACCCTACGGGCCGTGCTGCCGGACCTTCGTGAACGCTACGGTGTCAGATCACTGGGGGTCTTCGGCTCTTCCGCGCGGGGTGAGGCAGACCCACAAAGCGACGTGGATATCCTCGTCGAGTTCGAACATGCACCGACGTTCTTTCAGTTCGTGGAACTGGAGGACGAGCTAGGCCGGTTGCTTTCAGCGAACGTGGACCTCGTCATGAAAAGCGCGCTGAGGCCCCGCATTGGAGAGCGGATCTTGTCAGAGGTCGTTCGCGTATGACGGCCGAACGATCATATGAGGACTACCTCCATGACATCCTGGATCACGCGGAGAAGGCCGAGAGATTCCTCACTGGAGTTCCATCTGCCGAGGCGCTGCAGAAGGATGAGCGCGCCCTCTTCGCGGTGGTCCGAGCATTGGAGGTCGTCGGAGAGGCCGCGAAGCGGATTCCGCAGGATCTTCGACAGGAGTATCCTGAAATACCCTGGCGAGGCATGACGGGAATGCGGGACAAGTTGATTCACGGATACTTCGGCGTGGATGCCGAGGTCGTATGGCGAACTGTACACGAAGACTTGCCGCCTCTTCGAAAGGCGGTCACTGCACTGCTGAGCGGCTGAACTGAAGAGCAAGAACCTCAGAGACGAGTTCCGACGCCGCAACGCCTCACATCTTCTCTCGCAGAGGCGCGAAGAATGCAGAGGGGTGAAGCCGTAATGGGTGATGTGGGATGAAGCAGTGACGAGTGATGAGTGATGGGCAATGGACGGGATTCTGTAGCGGCGCAGCTTGTCTGCCTGTCGCAACTTGACGGCAGACAGGTCTGCGACGTCGTGTCTTCCACGGGAGCGCCGCGTTGCACGCAGACGACGGTTCGATCCACAGGCCACTAACCACGGGCTACAAGCTGCCACCATGAAGGACATGAAGAGCATGAAGGGGAAACCCCGAACCGCTTCTCTCGCAGAGACGCAGAGCGCGCCAAGAACACCCGTGAAAAGCAGCACGGACGGATAGATGAAACACCGAAGACGACTCAGCTGCAGAGACGCTGAGGGGCGAGGGGGTTCCAAACCATTCTCTCGCAGAGACGCTGAGAACGCAGAGGGATGAAGCAGTGACGAGTGATCAGTGATGAGGGATGAAGCAGTGACGAGTGATCAGTGATGAGAGCCCTGAAAAACCTCTCTCTTTGAGGCCAGTTTCCCTTGTCAAGGATCGA
>CAZDDA010000315.1:0-3635 GCA_964504085.1 uncultured Thermotogae bacterium
TCCAGGGTACCAGTATGTACCTTTTCGATGTGTCCACTCAATGGGGGGAGACCCATATTGCCACCGGGAGTGGAAGCAGAGGACCACATATCCGGTGAGTACATAGGACTGTATTTGACCTATAGCCAGACACCCAGCAAACACCTGTGCATCCTATAAACACCTGTGCATTACCTGCAGCTGGAGCCTGCGACGGTTTTCAGGCCCATCCATGCACGTGTTCTGTCTCATCAGATTACGTGAAATCAAAGAAGTCAGCGAGAAACAGCCCGTTTCCTTGTCTGGTCCGTGCGTCCACCATCGCGACCTCTATACTTACGGCCAGCAAAGGCGAGACCGAATCCACTCCTGGAGCGTAGTTTTCGATGGTGTCGCCCGTCCAAGTCGGCGACAAGAAGATTACTCGAATGCGTTCAGGATCGAACCGCTGCATGAAACCCAGCACCGCTTCCACAACGTCAGGCATATTGTTCTCAGCGTTTGGCTGGAGAGCGTTGGCTATACACCAGCGACCGTCTCTTGTCTTGGTACCAATCTTGCTAAGCCATTCGTCAGGTGTTTCGCCGTACTCATGTGGCGATGTCAACCGAAGGTAAAGTCGCCGCTCATTGCTAAGCCGGTACGTCTCGGGAATCTTCTTGGCGGTTGATATCTCGCCGCCATTCTGAAGTTGCCAATCCAGAAACATTGCTCGAAGCTGAGTACTCTTGCCCGCATTCTGGGGACCAACAACGAAGAGCGCTCTCTCAATAGGCATCGGCAACTCCTTTCGAGTAGACATAACGTATGCATAACCGGCTGGCGATGGAGCGCAGCGGAATCGCCATCCGAGTTGATGCGGTTGTTATGCGGTCTTGATTCACGTAAGTTCCCGTTCCGCTGAGAGAAGGTAGGCAAACGGGTTCGCCCGCAGCGATTCCCGCTTGTCAACATTGTACATGGTTCCGGAGGCTACGAGCGAGATGCCTGCGCCAGCCAGTAGTGCGGTCGGGACGGTCAGACCGGCCATCACAAGCATCGTCGACGATCCAGCCGACAAGAATGCGATCTTCAGCAGTCCGTCGCCTAGCCACTTGATTTTGCGGCCATCAAGCGCGGCCTTCAGGTTCGAGATGGCCGGTGCCACTTCTCCCGTGTAGATATCCGTGACGCGCTGGCGAAGGGCCTCAGTCGTGAGGTCCTCTTCAACAGAGGCAGCGAGCTGTTCGACCTTCGTTCGAAACTGCGCGAGTTCATCTCGATGCTTCTCTCGGAACTCAATCAACCGGTCAACGGGTGTATCCGGAGCTATACCGATTCGCTCAATTGCCAAGTTGGCAAGCATTCCGGGAGCGAGATGTCGCGGCATGCGGTGACGTGGACCAAAGGCCTCGTATTCGCGCCAGTGCCGCCGGCGAGGATGCATGCCCCAGGGAATCACTCCGTTTAACTGAGCGTCGAAGCGCGCGGTTACTGCGAGTCTGTCAGCCGTAGCGAGCGAGGTGAGCAACCGCGCTCCTACTCGCTCTGATAGGCGGCTTGCGAGAAGAGTCATGTAGAAGTTGGCGAACTTCTCATCCACGCGCAGCCAATCTTGACCCCGTCCAGATGGTGACGCGAGGTCGCGCAGAAGATGGCGTATCTCGTGGGGCAGTTTCTCCGGATGGATGTCGGCAAGTCTGCCAAGCTCGTACGGCAACTTTTCCACGTGGATGTCGCGTCTACGGCCACCACGCCCAGCGATGAGGAGTTCCGCACCCTCGGCGGATTCTAGGTAGGTCAGGACATCTGCCGCGAGATCCTCGATTTCATACATCCCCGAATGGACGCGCAGGGGAACGAGGAATCCAGCATCCTGCAAGGTACGACCTGTAACGGTAGAATATGGCGCGTCGATAGATTCCGGAACGATGGTCCGGACAGAGTCCCAGTAGAGGAGAGTGGTTTTTAGCCATACCTCATTGCTAACGTCGATCCAAGGATAATAGAGAGCTTGTGACATTTGTTAACTCATTTCATATCTCTTGTTGTGCTATTCGTTGACTGCTTCCTCTATGTGCTCCGGGACACTGAGAAGCTTTCCGTCCCGCTCCAACCATTGAAGGGAATGGATGCGCTCCTGCACAGTCTTGACCAGTTTGCGGTTCCCAGAGCCTGGCGGCGGCAGATTCAGGTCTGAATTCTCCCTTCGCATCGTCAGGTACTTGTCGATAATGTCCAGTTCGCCCTTGGTCCTTTCCTGCTGGTTACGAAACCACAGGTCTTTGATGAGTTCTCGAATCTCTCTGATGATCTCTCCTGACCCGGAGAGATTGAATGATCCGGGAGAGGCTATGCGAATCCGTCGCACTCTGAGGCGGTCTTCTGATGAGGCGAAGGAATCGATCTCACTGAATATGTCGAACGCCGATGGTCCCTGTTCATATGGCTGCTGAGCAAAGGGCATTGGGAATGGAAACGGCGGCGGGTACGGCATGAGAGTTCGCTCTTTGCGCCACATGCGCATGTAGTCCTGCCACATATGGTAGAACTCGTGGTTAATGTGGTTAATGGGGTGATCCATGTACTTGTGGAGCCGTTTAAGCGAATGCTCCATGCGTCGGTATTGCTCGTCCTCAAGCCGGCGCTGAATATCGACCGCCAAGAAAGCGTCGTAGATAGCCGATGCGCCGGAGATGAGAGTGATAACGTCGGTTGCCGCCCATTCGCCCTTCGTATGAAAACAGAGGCAGCTTCCCCCTTCTCCAGTCTGTTCCGATGTCACCAAGTGTTTTCTCCTTGCTCAGCATAACGTCTTGCCGGTAACCTGAAGCCGGCCAAGCCGACTGACAGGTTCATCGGCGTGTTAGCTCGCCCCCGTCATGGTATTGCTATCGCCTGAAATGACCTTGAGGAGCAATCCAGGTCGAATCTCCACGAACCCGAAGTCGATAAGATCATGATACTCAAAGCGCCTGTGTTGACTTAGTCCCGTCCATGGCGAATCGAGCACGAAGGAATTCCCCAAACGCAACTCTGTTGCGTCGTCTAGCAAGTCCACCGACAGGATGTGGTAGATTCGCTCCACCCCTTCGTCGTCACCAAGCCAATAGGGGGCGACGTACCAAGTTTCGTGCCCTTCCAGTTGTGGGACGCCCAGCGCGGAGTTGATCCACACAAGATCGCGGTGCGAGACATCGTGCGTGAAAGCATCCGTTTCTGGGACTACTATCACTTTGGGCATTCTACCCTCCCCTACCTGCGATCCATCGTTCCGGAACTGTCGCTTCCCGTCTGACTCACTTCAGCTAAAACGGAATGCGCTCAACCACATGGCTTCGCTGAGTATCTGTCCCCCCCTCGACCAGCAGGATTTCAACCTCACCGGATTCGAAGTTCGGCCGCCAATCCTCATAGAAGTACTTCTTGCAACCGTCCTTGCAGACGAAGCCAAGTGAACGGTTCTGGTACATGACGTCATTGAGTTCCGCAGCATTGCAGCTCGGGCATTTCATATCGTATCCCTCCGTGTGTGTATGCCCATGATTGATGGGTCGAGCTAACACAGCACTATACTGATCAGTCAGCGTAGGTGTGAGTCCCCGGACTTCCAGTCCGCGGTTGGTGGATTTTCCCTTCTGAAGGATTCACGAAATACCCAGGGAAGATGCCGGGCA
>CAZDDA010000316.1:0-3628 GCA_964504085.1 uncultured Thermotogae bacterium
TTGCTGGCGATCTGCGCTTGGAGACGCTGGCAAGGGTGGCGAACTTCTCGCCGTTTCATTTCCATCGCATCTTTCACGGAATGACCGGTGAGACACTGAACACGTTCATCCGTCGTGTTCGTGTCGAAACAGCGGCAGCAAAGCTCCTCTACAGTCCCAAGCTCTCCATCACCCGCGTGGCGATCGACTGCGGGTATTCTTCGCCGTCGAACTTTGCGCGCGAGTTCCGTGACGCGTTCGGGATGAGCGCAACGCAGTTTCGTGACGGCGGCTTCGAATCACGGAGCAAGATCCGACAAGCGGATCGCAAGATTGGCGAAGACGTATCCGCTCTGTCCTCCTATGATGAAGAGACAATCCAACAACTTCGTAGGAGGTACGCGATGGTAGAGATGAACGTCGAAGTCAAACAGATGCCGGAGATGCATGTGGCCTACATTCGCCATATCGGTCCGTACAACCAGATCGGTGTCGCGTTCGGGAAGCTGATGCAGTGGGCCGGTCCGCGCGGCCTGCTAAAGTTCCCTGAGACGAAGATGCTCGGTGTCTACCACGACAACCCGGAGATCACGGAGGAATCGAAGCTTCAATCCAGCGCGTGCACCACCGTGCCGGAAGACACGAAGGTCGAAGGAGAGGTGGGGACGATGAGCATCCCCGGTGGGCTGTTTGCGGTGGGACACGTGGAGATCAACCAGGATCAATTCGGCGAGGCGTGGGACAAGCTGATGGGCGAATGGCTGCCGGAGAGCGGCTACCAACCAGATGATCGGCCGTGCTACGAACTGTACCTGAACGACCCCAAGCAGCACCCGGAAGGGAAGTTTGTCGTCGATATCTGCGAGCCGGTCAAGCCGATGTAGGTGGCATCCTGAGTAGAAAGCAAATACCGGGGCACGACGAAGTGGCGTGCCCCGTTTTCATTGCAGTCCGATCCACGGCTAGAATGCTAGACATCAATGCCGAGGGACAAGACAAAGGAGGAATCATGGCACACGGTGCAATCTGCCACATCGAGTTCCCAACAACTGACGTGGAGAAGACAAAGACGTTCTACGAGGAGGTGTTCGGTTGGGCGTTCTCCACGGCGCCGGGGTTCGACACGTATCCGATGTTTCGGGATCCAAGCGGCGTCGGCGGTGCGTTCAACGCCGATCCCAAGGGAGAGGTCCCATCACAAACCGGCCCGATCGTGCACATCGAGGTCGAGGACATCGGCGCAGCCCTGAAGAAGATCCAGGAAGCCGGCGGAAAGATGCTCGTTTCTAAGACGAAGATCTCCGAGGAGTACGGATCGTTCGCCGTCTTTCTGGACAACGTTGGAAACCGGCTCGGCCTGTGGAGCAGTGAGTAGCCGCGTTCTGACTTTGGGCCGGTATCAGGGTTGATTTTATCCCAATCGATGGAGAGGCTTTACATCGGGAGGGTTGGCGATGACGATTCCAAAGACGATGCGGGCAATGGTGCTGGAGGCTCCGGGACGGTCACTCAAGCCGACCGATGTACCTGTACCACAGCCTGATTCCGGCCAGGTGCTTCTGCGCGTTCACGCCTGCGGGGTGTGTCGAACCGATCTGCACATCGTGGACGGCGAGCTCTCCGAGCCCAAGCTGCCGCTTGTTCCCGGACACGAGATCGTGGGTACGGTTGTTCAGGCCGGCGAGCACGCCGCCCGGTTCAAGACAGGAGACCGGATTGGGGTTCCGTGGCTGGGGTATACCGATGGTACCTGCCTTTTCTGTCAGCGAGGACAGGAGAATCTCTGCGAGCATCCGGGCTTCACCGGCTACACGATCGATGGCGGCTACGCGGAATACACCGTGGCGGATGAGCGTTTTTGCTTCCATCTGCCGTCAATCTACGATGACGCAGAGGCGGCGCCGTTACTGTGCGCAGGCTTCATCGGGTATCGCTCGTACCGACTGGCGGGGGACAACGTGGAGCGGTTGGGCCTGTACGGATTCGGCGCGGCGGCACACATTATTGCCCAGGTGGCGGTGCACCAGGAAAAGCGTCTCTATGCGTTCACGCGGCCGGGGGATACGGAGGCGCAAGCATTCGCGCGTCGACTGGGGGCGGTGTGGGCGGACGAATCGACGAAGCAGCCTCCGGAAGAACTGGATGCGGCAATCATCTTTGCACCGGTCGGTTCACTCGTCGTGGAGGCGCTCAAAGCGACAGTCAAAGGCGGAACCGTGGTTTGTGCAGGAATCCACATGAGCGACATTCCGTCCTTTCCGTATCATCTGTTGTGGGAAGAGCGGATCATTCGCTCGGTCGCCAATCTCACACGCAAAGACGGAGAGGAATTCCTCAGGATTGCACCGAAAGTACCGGTCAAAACGCGGGTGCAAAGGTTTGCCTTGGAGGAAGCGAACGAGGCGCTGAATCGCCTCCGGGACGGCCGGATCCAAGGGGCGGCCGTGCTGGATATGCCCGATACGGCTCGACCCTCTGAAGGGTAAATCCACCGGCCTGTGGAGTGAGCGCGAAACGCCCAATGTGATGTTCATAACATAACCGAGTTGACTTTGCCCATTGTTGGCTGTACTCTGAATCGATCCATTCGATGCCAGATGGTACACGGAGGGCAAAGTGTCTGGCGGGCAATGGCAAGACAGCCGGGTTCCGAGGGGGCTATTTCAAGGAGGTGTTCCGTGATGTCAGACGCGACATCCTGGAGCTGGCTTGCCGGAATCCTGGCGGTCGGCTTGCTACTTGTTCTCCTTCTCGGCACAGCACCGGTAGAGCCAACGGCCTCGGCCGAGACACAGCCTGCCGAGGTCTCACAAATCTCCGAAGGCTCACGAACCGCGTACGCTGCATATGGCGAAACCGTGCCGATTGTCAACGCGGGCAAAGACCTGACCCTCGACGAATGGGAGACCGTGAGGCTGACGGGGGAAGGCTTTGATCCAAGCGGCGGATCGGTAACTGCCTATTGGGCCGCACAGGACGGCCGGGGATACTTCGATGATCCCCACCAACTGCAGCCCCTGTATACGGCGCCGGTCATCTGTGGATGCGAAGAATGTGTCTTGCTCACGTTGACCGTGGTTGACTCGCAGGGATTAAGTGCAACGGACCAACTGTACATCCGCGTGCGCGGCGACGCGATTAGGTGTTCCTCTGTTGCGGTCCTGGGGTCGTGCTCATGTTTGCCATCGCCGTGCCAGGAGCCCTGTATTTCACCGGCGAAGCCGGTGGATCGATGTGCACCGGAACCGCTTCCCTGTGAGGACCCGTGCGTACCGCCCATTTCCCCGCCGGAGCCGTGTGTACCGAGTGCGGTGCCGTGCGTGTGCGAGCCGCGCTGTAGTTGGCAAGATCCCATGTCGCCGTGCGATCAGTCGCCGTGTAGTTCGGCACCTGGGTACCCTTGGTCCGTTGAGGTATCAGTGACGTGCCCGCCGGGAGTCTGTCCGACTCCCCACATCAATCGACACTATCCAGCGGCCGTCGATGAGGGCGGCGCAGTTCAGCTTTACGGTGGAATCAGCAACCCAGGTTGCCATTCCGCCTGCTTCATGTGGACAGCGGACAAAGGCTCGTTCGACGATCCCACGTCTCTTAATCCGATCTGGTATGCTCCAATGAGCGATCGTTGCGGTGGAGAAAAGGCGTGCAT
>CAZDDA010000317.1:0-3607 GCA_964504085.1 uncultured Thermotogae bacterium
ACAGTTCGATTTCTACGCTACTTATACGGGCGTGAAGATCGCCGACCTCCTCAATGAAGTCGGAGTCAATTTGGTGGGAGCGACAAGCGTGGATGTCATGGCACCGGACGGCTACGTGAGATCGTTCACGGTCGAGCAAATCACTGTTGAGTATCCCGACCACAGATTCTGGACTGGATTTGACATCGACGCGCTTGGTGCCGACTGTGCCTTCGTCGAGTATCCGGCAGAGACGTACGGCCTCGGCCACGGCGACTGGATAGGCCCGGTGACCGGGCACGAACAATGGCACATATTGGCCTACGAGCGCGACGGCCTTCCGCTCGAGACATCGTACCTCGACCCCGTCACGGGGAAGATCATCGGCGAGGGACCATTCAGGAACGTGATTCCGCCTGGTTCGGATGATGACGATCTCAATACGCCCGACAGGGGGAAGAACCAGGACAACACGGGCTGTACCCTGCGTGAATGGGATTTTGATGGTGACAAGGACCACAACGCCGGATCCATGGTGAAAGGCGCCGTGATCATCAGGATCAACCCGATGCCGACCTCGTGTGAGGAATTCGATATCATGAACGGCGGATGGGCATACATCGACGAGGAAGCAATCCTGGTCTATGGCCACGGAGTGCCGTCGGGGTGATGCCCCATCTGACATCCGTGAAGACCTCGAAGCGCGGGCATCCTGGAAAAAGACCGTGGGCGGCTTTGCTGCTCGCGGTTCTTTTGTTCCATGGCTCTGCTTGGGCACAGCAAACGGAAAACCGGCAGGGAGTATCAGTCGGATTCGAGGCAACGGCGAGCTTCTGGTGGACGATCCACGAGAAGGTGCAGAACGGATTATTCCAAGCCGGAAGTGGAGACCGGGCAGACGACCACGCTTCGGGTTTTGCGTTCAGGCACGGGCGTATCGGATTCCTCCTTGGCGTCCCGCAAAAAGACTTGGAATTGCGGCTAAGGATCCGGCTAGAGGAACGCACCGACATTGTCGACTTCTACGGCAGTTGGTCGCCTTCGGATTACATCCAGCTCTTCGTGGGACAGATGAAGATCCCATCCACCCATGAAGTGCTGACTCCATACGACGAACTGGATTTTGCCTCGCGCACTACGTTCGGACGAAGGGTGGGCGACTACTCGCTGACGCGGACACCCTACATCTCCTCTCTCATGGCAGCCAAATCGCACAACCGAGATCTCGGATTCGCTGTGAAAGGGTCATGGGGCAACATCGGGGGACGCGGTCTCAACTGGTTCTTCTTCGCAGGCAATGGGCTTGGTGCCAACCGGTATATCGGCGGTGATGAAAACGAAGAATTCCTGTTCACCAACTCGCTCGGTGAGTTGTATTACGGTACCAGAATTGAGGTTGCTGCTCACAAGCTCGTAACGGCGGGATTGCATGCCAGCCACAACCGCCATGAGGATGTGGCCCTCGGAGAACGTGGACCGGTGTTCGACGTAAAACGCAAGGTTTGGACGGCGGATCTGCGCGCTGGTAGCCCGGATGGGAAGAGAGTCTACGCTTTCTACGGTCGAGGCGACATGGACGACTTCTTCGATTCGTTGCGATACCGTTTCGACTACTCTGGTTGGGGAGCCCAGGCTGTCTATCCTGTGAGGGAGAGCGGGCTCGCTTTGTTGCTGAGGTTCGACAGGTTCACGAGTGAGTCAGGTAGGGACGGGAATGAAACAGTCCAGGACAACTGGACTGGGGGTGTGAACTACGCGCCGATGAGCAACATGAGGGTGCAGGTAAACTACATTGTCAAGCAGACGTCAAACGAGTTTGTTGTTGATTTTGACGACGACGTTCTCTTCGTGAATTTCCAGTTCTTCTTCGATACGGATATCTCCCACTAGTTGTCTGGTTGACACTTTGAGGTATTATTAGTTTAGACAACATCCAAAACTATATGACCGATCTTATCCAGATCTTGTCCCAGAGCGGAATGCGACCAACTCCGCAGCGAATAGCGGTTGTAGAATTCGTACTCTCCACGGATGCTCATCCGACCGCCGACGAAGTGCTCGCGAAAGTCCGAACTGCATGCCCCACCATATCTCGCGCCACCGTATACAACACCCTGAATCTGCTGGTGAGTAAGGGATTGTTGCGGGCCCAGGTGTTACGAGAGGGAACGGCAGTTTTCGACCCGAAGGTTGAGGCACATCACCATTTCATCGATGACGACACCGGCCGCATCTACGATGTGCCGTGGGAGGCCGTCACGGTCAATGGTGAAGACTCTGTAGATGGGTTCAACGTGCGCGAGTATCAAGTCGTTATGAGAGGTAGAGTGAGACGCAGGAACAGGATCGAGAGATCAAAGGGTCGTGAAAAAGCCCGATAACTTCAGGACATTTACAGAACTGAGTGTATAAGTATATTAGACGCAGTCTAAAGTTAGATATATTCAAGGTAACACTTGCGACACGAAAAGGAGCTTTGAGTAAGCGCACGCCAATGGTTTGTACGGGTACCCCTTCCTACAATGAAGAAATAGGGCGAACATGCAATTTGAAAAGGGATGAAACCAACGGACGATGTGTAGGGCGGCTGGCCGGCGTGCAAGGAATGATTCGGGAAGGATTCAAGAGACACCAATTGAAAACCTGCGTACGATGAGGAGGGAGCATGGACAACGAAAGCAACTACCCCGTGACGGGATCTACTGCCCGCGGTGGCACGTCGAACCGGGATTGGTGGCCAAACCAGCTGAACCTCAAGATTCTGCATCAGCACTCGCCCAAGGGCAATCCAATGGGCGAGGATTTCGACTACGCTGCGGAATTCAAGAAACTCGACCTGGAGGCCATCAAAAAGGACCTGTATGCGCTGATGACCGAATCGCAGGACTGGTGGCCTGCTGATTACGGTCATTACGGCGGGCTCTTCATCCGGATGGCCTGGCACAGCGCTGGCACCTACCGCATTGGCGATGGCCGCGGTGGCGGGGGAACCGGCAACCAGCGCTTTGCGCCGCTCAACAGCTGGCCTGACAACGTGAACCTCGACAAGGCACGCCGTCTGCTCTGGCCGATCAAGCAGAAATACGGCAACAAGATCTCCTGGGCCGACCTAATGATCCTCGCCGGCAACTGTGCGCTCGAGTCGATGGGATTCAAGACCTTCGGTTTCGCGGGCGGACGCGAAGACATTTGGGAACCTGAGGAAGATGTTTACTGGGGTTCCGAAGAGGAATGGCTGGCCACGAGCGATAAACCCAAGAGCCGCTATACCGGCGAACGGGATCTCGAAGACCCGCTTGCCGCAGTGCAGATGGGCTTGATCTACGTGAACCCGGAAGGCCCGGACGGCAACCCCGATCCAGTGGCCTCCGGCCGAGATGTACGCGAGACTTTTGCACGCATGGCGATGAACGACGAAGAGACAGTAGCTCTGGTCGCAGGTGGACACACCTTCGGTAAGTGTCATGGCGCTGGTGATGCGGCGCATGTGGGTCCGGAACCGGAAGCTGCGTCCTTAGAAGAGCAGGGACTCGGCTGGAAGAGCAGCTTTGGCAGCGGTAAAGCTGGCGACACAATCAGCAGCGGCATCGAGGGCGCCTGGAAGCCGAACCCGACCAAATGGGACATG
>CAZDDA010000318.1:0-3561 GCA_964504085.1 uncultured Thermotogae bacterium
TTTTTGTTTAGTCAAAGAGAAACCCCCTGCACTCGGAAGAGTGAGGGGGTTAGTGATGTCCTGTCAGGACCTAGCTGCTCAGCCAGGCAACAATCCCAGGCATCGCGGCGTCGATGTAGTTCTGATGCAGATCCTGATGGTCCGGTTCCATAACGAGCATGTTGACCACCATGATTGCGATCACCGACATCAATCGCGATATCTGGGTGTCGTTGACATCGCAGTCCACCCAGTCGGGATGGGTGATGTTGAAGGCCAGAATGCCTTCCTGACGATCCAGTCGCCACAGCCGCTGTGATCCAGCGAAATCGTCGAACGCGAACTGGAGTCCGACCGAGTTATTGTGGACCAGCCGGCGCGGTTGTCCCTGAGGACCAATGGAGGTTACCGGCACATGGCCAGGCTTCTCCTTTCGCGGCGGATGGCGCGGCTTCGGATCGCGCTTATTCGGGTGCGGGCGACCGGGCGCCTTGGCGCCTCGCTCTTGCTCGCCCTCGATCTTGCTGGGATCCGGCGGGGTGTGGCCGATGCCGATCGTTCCCAAGGGGAAGAGACCTTTGATCTGGTCCAGCAGCCCCTGATCACGGAAGATGCCGGACAAACGGTCGAGTACCTTCCGCCCCAGATCCTGGTAGCGAATGGCCTGTCGCTCCGTCTTCTCCGACAGGAGAAGCTCCTTACCAACAGCGTTGTACCAGGCTTCAATCGCGACACAAAGCCCGATCAAGGCATCGTTCGGCTTGAAGCTGGTCCGGTTGGCACGCAGCTCTACTTTCTCGGCCGCGATCTCGCCTTCAAACATGCCGCTACCGAGCGCCGCTGTCGCTTCTTCCGGTATCAGGTGGCGGCGAGCCACGGACCGGGAGAAGTTGGCAAACCCAAAGCGGTAGTTGTTGCCGAGTTCCCCGAAGATGATGTTCACCCTTCGCTTCTTCGTCGCCCGGCGGCTGCCGGGTCTGGTCACGAACATCTGGATCTCGACTTTGCCAGCGGAAGACTCTTCGTACACGAAGAGCGGGAGACGACGTCCGCGAAAGCCCTTGGCTTTGACGACTCGCCTGTCCTTATCCTTCCCCTGGCCGGTGGTCGTGATGATCACCTCAGTGTCCAGGCGCTGCATCACCCGCCCGAACCGAGAGCGAATCTCGTGCTCGAGCTCATCCACATTCCAGCGAGACAGCTCCTTGTCTGCCGTGTAGTCGTGGATGGCGACCTCGGTGCGCCACCAGGTGTTACGCCCGGATTCCACGTGGATCCGATCCGGAGCGAACCTGATCCCGGTGATGGTTTCCATCGGGATCTCGACGTCGGTCTTCTGCGCCTGGATGGCTTCGGTGTTGAAGGTCCAGCGCAGAAACTTCTGTACTCTGGGCTGGGCACAGGAGGTGAATGTGAACTCCCGGCATTTCCCCAGGGGAGAAATCAGCCCCAGCCCGAACCGTCCCAGGGCATCCATCTTCTTGATTCCCTTGGAAACGGAAGTCAGAGCTTGGTGAAATCTCTTCTCCGTCACTCCCCGGCCGTTATCACGCACGGCCAGGAAATGTGTGTCCAGATTGACACGGATCTCGATTTTGGTGGCCCCGACATCCAGTGCATTCTGAACCTGTTCGTATCCGACACACATCAGCGTCGGGTACGTTGCCGCCAGCTTCAGCATGGCCTCGCCTTGATGAAGCCGGACCGGCACCATAGTGGGTGGTGATGATGTCATTGGCTACCTCCATCCTGGTTGGCAACTTCGCGGGCTCTTTCACCGCAGAGCCGCACAAGTTGATTCTTCAAATTGAACACACCTTCCTTTCCGACCAGCTTACGCAAGGTCTCTCGTTCTTCCGAAGTGAACGAATCTGATGCCGCCAGTGTTGCCAGTGGCAGCATTGTCTTGATCATCCCAGCCAAGCAGTCCAGGAGCATTTCCCTGTCCATGCTGATTGTTATCTCAGCTTGGAGTGAATGCTCTTTAATTCGCCGAACAGGGAAAACTGGCGGCTTTACTTTGGCGAAATGCAGAGCCTTTCGCCATACCGTCTGGGCTTGTGCCAAACCTCCCAGCCTTCTCTGATCGATCATGATGTCATGCAGGTGCTTGGCCGTGCGAGGTTTCGTTGCATACCCCTTGGCGATACGCAGGATTGAATCCCGGTTGATTCCCAGCTTTCCGGAAATCTCTGTCATGGACAGAAGGCCGAAGCCAATAATCGTTCGCATATCCCGAGCGGACTGCGGAAGATTCTCTTCTTCCTGTAGTTCGTAACCCAGGAATCCAAGAGCTGTTTGCAAGCGGATCAAGTTAACTCCCACAGGGAGGTGCTTGCCGCTAAGCCAGCGATAAGTAGCATCATATGTGGCTGGAAATAGTTCGGCCAAAGCATGGCCGAGCTTGGTTCGGTCACCATCTCTTCCAGACTCCAATCTGCTGCTTAGATCCGCCAGACATTCCTCAATCGTTTTCAGTTTGGACATCTAGTCCCTCCTTTCAATTTTCGATGTTCAACTTTTAAAACACTTAAACTTTACATAAAAATAGCTCTTTGTCAAGCTTTGAAAAAGCTCGCCAGAGAGTCATTTATATAGTATCCTTTAGACGAAAGCCTAAGACGAAACAAAAATGGAAAACAATAGCCAATCAACCAATCAACCGGGAATGACGCCGCCGGTAGCACAATCTGGCGGGAATATACAAACTCCATCTCAATCAACACCACCGCCAACTTCATCTAAAAAATGGCTTTGGATTGTTATTATTGTCGCGGTAGTGGCTGCCGCCGGCGCCGGCGGCTATTGGTGGTGGCAAAACCAGCAGTCACAAACTGACAGCACTGATACCGAAACGGCCGCTGATTCGGAGGCAGAAGCAACGCCGACTGATGATGACACCGGTTGGAAGGAGCTGGTGAACGAAAAATATTACTATTCACTAGAATATCCCCGTGACTGGAAACTTACAGGACGCGATGCTGATGGCAAAGAAGTAGACCCGACCCAGGCCAAGACAGAATACCTATCGAAACAATATGACGACAAGTTTTCTAATCTGCGAGTTTATGTCCACGACTATGACGTTCCGAAAACAGCCAAAGAGGCTGCGGAGAGAACAAAGAAAACTGCCGATGAGGTTATAGAAGAGAAAGAATTTGAATTAGGAGGCGAAGAAGCGTACTATCTGGCAATACATAATCACAGTACCTACATGGCTTCCGTAGACGGCGGCCAAGATACGGAATACAACGAAGATTACTATTTCCAATATATCTACGCTGTCAAAAATGGTTATTTGTACTCTATCGAAATTTTCGAAATTTACGGTGACAGTGAGGAATATGTAATAGAACCACCGCATATACCCTTTGCCGAATGGAAAAATCAGGAGACTTTTGACAAGATTGTTGAGTCCTTCCGCTTTTTAGAATACGAGCCGCCAACCTTCAGCACCGGCTGTCTGGAATTCCCGGTGCAGCTTGGCAATACCTGGAAGTACCAGACCTCCAGCATCGGACCATTTGATGTGACTGCCGAAGTAATTGATGTAACCGAATTGGTCGGTATTTATGAAAACGA
>CAZDDA010000319.1:0-3548 GCA_964504085.1 uncultured Thermotogae bacterium
AGGACGAGGATCGGCGCCACTGATGAGATGAACGTGGTCAACGTCGGTGCGAACTCGATATGCGACTCCTTTGTGCCCAGGAGAACCGATGTCTGAGCCAGTCAAGTGCGGAAGATGTGGGGGATGGATCATGCCGCGTCTTGGCTACTTCAGTTACGATGGTAAGCAGTACTGCCTCGATTGTTACAGCGAGTGTGCCGCAAACGGCACAAAGCCATGGGGAGATTGTGATGTTGGAGACCAAAACTGCAAGACTTGTGTGGTGTTCTGTGTGGGCTGCGATTTCAGGTGTTGTCGGCGGGATGGCTTTTCATCACCCGGAGCCGGCTGAGTTGCATCCTGTCCTCCGTGGCACGCTCACATGTCTGTGCATGTTCATGTCGATTTTTGCATTGACTGCCGCATTCATTATTGTCGATGAGTGGATCGGTGCCGGAAAGGTGGGGAGAAAAAATGGGCGCGACTCTTAAACACTGCTGCCGGTGCAAGAGCATCTGCTGGGATGACGGTGCTGAAGATGCCATGTGCATACGAGGTAATCACATGGAGTGGCACCCTTCAGGATTTGATGGTGACGAAGGCATCGGTTGGCGATCCCAATGCGATGAGTTCGAGGAGGAGGAGAATCTCCCTCGTGGAGAGCCACATAAGGAGAACTAATGCACACACAAGGACCATGGGAAGCATCAAAACCGAAGGGGTCAAACGGCTTTTGGAATGTAGATAAGGCAGGGAGATCCTTCGGGACCGGCGCTGTGGCAACGTGTTACTCTCGCGATGCCGAAGATAATGCCCGTCTCATCGTCGCCGCACCAGATATGCTTGAGGCACTGGAGATCGTTGCGCACGAACTCACAAATCGCATGCTGTCTGAGGGCATCTGTGAGTGCGAAGACAACAGCGAGGAGTTCTGCTGGCTTTGCAACTTGCGCGATACGGCTCGAGGAGCGATTTCCATGGCGAAGCGGGTAGAGGAGCGGGAGGAGGATATTGACGTAGGCGATGGCTGGGAGGCTTGCAGCAGGGAGGAGGCTGAGCAGTGCCAATCGTCTCGTCACGGTGTGATTGTGCAAGCCTGGACGGATCTATGTAGGACGCCAGACGGACTGATAGTTGGCGGGGAGGATAATAGGTTTGATTGGGAATACCGCCGCAGGGGGCAGCCAGCAGCAGAGCCAGAGGTTGAGGAATGGCCGGTCGGGCGTGATGCATACTGCACCGGGGAGTTGACTTTCACAGATGACGGCAAGAGCAGGGATTGGCAATGGTGCATAGCCCAGCGTGATCGGTTCGGTGGGTTTGTGTCGATCGATTGGGAGGCACCTAGGGCGATTCCTTGGGCTATGCACGGGTACGATGTTGAATACGCAACGCATGTTCGTATGAAGCGGGAGGGATAGGGATGAGCAGCATATGCGCAAAATGTATCTGGTCGGAGGCGGTTGATGACCTCGATGAAATCAGTATCGACAACCTTAAATGCGGACGGATCACTAAGGAGGTTCCAGCAACGAGCAAAAGAAGCGTCTGCGCGGGATGCGGGAGGTTCATCCGCTCGGGCGAGGGACATTACGTTTACGACGGTCGGCGCTGGTGCGTCGGCTGCTACGAGAAAAGAAAGGGCGGACGATGCCAACCATAGAATACAAGCCGGAGATCAAGCCGGTCGAGATCGATGATACGTTTTTCCAGGAACTGATCGACCCGGAGCGAAGGATCGACGCCAACAGGCCACCGCATCGCGGTGCGATTCACTACACCGCAGCTATCGCGGCGCGGCTTGTCGCGGATGCGTTTTTCGCGGGCATGGACTACACGAATCAGGAATACCGCGAAGCGTTCAGAACCGAGTTGCGAGGCTTCCTGCGCGAATCCGATGTCTGGCAGGACTGGATTCAGGTCACGGACGAAATGGTGTCCCGCCTGGAATGGGACGATTGCGGCGAAGGCCTGTATCGGTGCCCCGCCTGCGGAAAGCCGAAATCGGAACTTCACGCCGAAGGCTGCGTACTTCGCAAGCGACTCCCCTGCGACATGGACGATGTGGGCTACCGGCCCGCCCCCGACCAAAGCCAAATCCCGAGCTACGCTGGCCGTGATGAAAAGGAGGAAAGCAACAAATGACAACGACCGTATCGGAAGACCTGGCAAAAGCCGGAATCAACCCCTACCAGGTGACCGCCTACAAGACTGAGGGCGATCTGTTCGGAAAGCACGAGAACCAGCGCGTACTCGGCACACTTGCCACCGTAACGGTGGAGCGGCTGGAGGACGGCGACGAGCGGTGCGCCGACATCTTCGGTTGCGCCCTCCGGCGCGGCGACATCGTGGCACACATCAGCGGCAAGGACAAGTACGGCGAGTGGCTGGATCACACCGAGGAGGTCGGCGAGCTTTGCCTCGCGAACTATTTCTACGACAACCAGGAACACGTTTACGCCGAATTCCTCCCCGCAGGCTCGCAACGGTGCATCACTTGGCTGACCGGGTGCGCCTACGTCATGAGCCTCCGGGGCTTGCGGGCCTTGCCTATTTGGGGAGAGGAAGGCGGGCCGCTCAAGAGCGCGGACATCCTCCGCGAGATCGGCAGGCGTGTGGCCAAGCGGCGTGGATGGGGGGACGAGGATGATTACCTCGACAACCAGCATCGCCGCGCCGTGCGTGTTCTCTGCGATGCTGGCAAGGAACTGGGCCTGCTCACGGGAACCCCCCGGTACGGATGGCGGATCGCCGGGGAGTAATTTTTTTTGCGGGAATATCCAACTTTGGCCGTGCGAACGGCCGGGAGAGACTGAGGAAGAAAGGGACTGAGATGACAGCAACGACTCGCGCGGGGATCAGTGGAGTGGTGGAAATCGTGCCGATGAATGACGGCTGGTGGTACGACCTGAGAACTGGCCGCAACTCCATCACGCCGGACCAGCCTTTGCGGTCGCGTACCAATGCAATCAAACATGCCGAGAACACGGCGCGGAAGCTCGGCATCCATATCAGCAAGATCGAAGACGCCGCCTGAAACTTGATGTGACCTGCCCCCGAAGGGCGGGCCGGAAACGGTACGTCCTCGGGGGTCATATTCGCCTTTTGCTGCAACTTTTACCGGACGAGAGAGCCATGAGAGTCGCCGACACAAGCCTTGAAGCCTACCAGCGCACCAACGCCGATCTGTGGCGCGAGAAGGTGCTTGGGATGTTGAAATCAAGGTCGTGATCCACAGGAGGAACGCAGGGGAGAGCAAGTTCATCCTCGACCTGGGCGCCGACATCGTAGCCGTCATCGGAGGAGAGGAGCACGTGATAGGCGTCGCTCGTGACCTCAGCGTCCATCTCCCGCTTGAGGGAGTCGTGTCGATCCAGGCAGAGATGCTTATCAGCGACATTGACTTCGTTGACCACACATAAGATAGACCCCAGCCGGGGGGACACCCCACGGGGATGGTCCCCGTGCCCCCCGGCGAATTTTGCTACAAAAACCCTCAGAAAACCCGTCAAAATTTTTGGACTGGATTCCCACCATTTGGGGAAACCAACTCTGTTTTTGGGCCAAAG
>CAZDDA010000320.1:0-3539 GCA_964504085.1 uncultured Thermotogae bacterium
GTAGGAGAATTCGTACCAGCCCAGAAGATCATCGCGGGAGCCGACGCTCGCCGCCTCCCGCGCTAGAGAGGGCCGTGGGGCGGACCCGGGAGAACGAAGACGCACATAGCCGCGCGCGTCTCGCGGCTCATGGCCCTGGCGCTGCGATTGGAGCGGCTCTTGAAGGACGGCGAGGTGACCGACTACGCGGACCTCGCGCGTCTGGGCCACGTCACCCGCGCCCGCGTGACGCAGATCATGAACCTCCTGAACCTCGCCCCGGACATCCAGGAAGAACTCCTGTTCCTGCCCCGCACCGTCAAAGGCCGCGACCCCATCCGCGAGCGCCACCTCCGCCCCATCGCGGCCGTCATGGACTGGTGCAAGCAGCGCAGGATGTGGAAGGCCCTTCTGGCAGACCAGCAGGTCGCTGCAGGTTCCGCCGACTGATTCGTCAGGCCGACGCCTCTCGAGCCTGCTTTCTCACTTCCTAATGGCTTTCGCTCAGGCTATCGGGCCTGTACGCCTGCCAGGTTTCGGGAATCCGGCGCAGCAGTTCCGCAACGGCCGCTTCCAGCATTTCCGCCGACGCCGTAATCTGCCCCGGTATGTTGGACAAGCGGTTGTCGGTCATGGATTCTCTTGTTCCGATTGCTGGTCCTTGCCCTTGTCCTGAACGATGCGGATTCCCACGCAGGCGCTGCCGGGGTATTCAACCTTCTCTATGCGAGCATCATCGCCTAGCGCCTCAAACCCCTCCTGCAATGTCCGCTCTGCCCCAAGGATTGGCTTGTTCGCCCGCTTCGGAAGATTGCGTTCGCACTCATCGCAAATGGCCACAACTTCCGCCACACTCGTTAGGAACCATTCCGCACCAGGGGCGGTGCGGATGACGCGCCCCTGCTTCCGAAGATTCTTGTGAACCGCCGTCTCCAAAGCCCTTCCGTTCCACGTCGAATGTATCAGTAAGACCCGTGGCCGTTCGGGGAATGCTGCTTTCTCAAATGCGAACCCCCGTATGCGCCCAAGACTGCCGTCGCCCTTGTTCTGCGTCCAGCCGGTCTTCACGGGATACGTTGGCTCGTTCTTGAGCGTGGCCAATTCCTGTAGGCTTGGGAACGTGAAGGCATATACTTCTTCGTCTCCTTCGCCAGCCTCAATTGTGTGGTCTAGTTCCAAGAAGTCGGCATAGCTACCCCGTATCCACTCACGGCGGCATTGTTCAGCAACGGTCGGGTCCGCATCGAATCGGGTATTGCGGTTCTCCGCAATCAGTCGCGCTGCGATTTCCTCGGCCCGTTCAGGCGGGACGCGCTCAATTCCATATACCAGGAGGGGCAAACGCGGCCCGCAGTCAAACTCCACGTCAATCCACTTGTAGCCGTCAGTTGTGCCCGGAACCGTCCAGCCCAAACTACCAATGTGGAGGTTCTTCGCATACTTGCGAAGGTCATTTGTCAATACCACACGTTGGCGCTCGGGGCTTCCCCAGCAAGCACGGTCATTCTTGTCGTAACAGTAAAGATAGCCTTCGGGGCTGACTTCGCTTTTCACGATGATCCCGTCAAACTGAGTCTTCTTGGCCATGACGGTCCCTTTGCGGTTCACAGCTTGATTGGTATTCGCATCTTCCGCAGGCTCTTGCCGCGCGCGCAGCATTCATCGTACGTCGCGCAGAGTAACACGCGGAAGCAATTCGCCAAAGGTCGTGCGTTCCGTCGCTCGTCTACTCTCCTATTGTTCAAAGGGTTCGTACGCCAGTCTTGTCAGCTCTCTGAAGTCGGTCTCTTGCAGGATTCGTATTGGCGCACCTTTCTTGATGAGTTCTTCTGCTTTCCGATGCTTGGAGCTTTTCTCTTGCCCAGCAAGTTTCCTAATATCCTGGTCGCCGACAACGAGCAAGGTTGTCTCTTTCGTGACTCCGGGAGCAACTCGGCAGCCAATGGCAGCTGCCAATTCCGCCGCTTCGCGGCGCGGTATCTCCAGAGTTCCGGTGAACACGAGAACTTCCCCGTAAAGCGCGCCTTCCGGGTTTCCATCGCGCTCGATTCTTTCGGAAGGGGAGTAGGAACGGCCCTTTGTCAGATCAATCGGTTGTCGCACCCTCTTAAGCCAGCCGTCAACGTCGAGTCCGCACACCTTGCTTGCCGCGAGCACAACTTGCGCTGCGGCCTTTGCGTCTTCCAGAGCATCATGCGGGTTGAACTGATAGCCGATCATCTGGCACACGTTCCAGAGGCCGTAGCCGCTCCAAGCGCACTCACTCCACGTTCGGCGCGCCACGCGTGCCGAATCCAGCCAAGCCCAGCCGGGCACGTCAAGCCCGTAGCGCACGGCCGCCCGGCTCATTGCCACCCTATCAAAGTGGGTGTGGCACACAACAACGTTGCCGTCAAGAAGAGCGCGCAAAGTGTCAGCCAATTCAAGATATGTTGGGGCTCCCTTCACAACGGATTCATCTATTCCATGAATGGACACGTTGAGCTCATCGAAGTGGTCTTCGGGGTCAACATAGGTCTTCCACTCGCCCGACAGTGTGCCGTTTTCACATGCCACAATGCCGATTTGGCAGATTGACGCCATATCGGGATTGGCTGTCTCTACGTCAATGGCGACGAAGCTTACGCCTGCGAAATCGTGCTCGCCCATGTTGACCTGCCTTTCCGGGGCAAAGGTTACTCCGTTTGGGGCCGGCCGTGGCTTCGGCGCTCCCGGATGGACAGGCTCGGCCCCGTCGCCGCCTGCCAGCTTCGCAGCGCCCGGCTGGGACTCCTTTTCGGGCTCGGTTCCCTCGCGCTCCAGCGGAGTCCAAGATGCCTCCTATGCCATCCTAGCATTGGTTCGACCTGTCAAGTAGAAACCGGCGCGGTCCGCCTGACGGGCCAGATCGAGCTGCCGTCGCTCAGCATGACCTTGCTAAACCGCTCGGTCTGCATATCCACCAACGCCCACAGCCCAAGTCGCGTCGCCAATAGCACACGCCGTCTCCATGCACATCGGCTCATCGCAGAGCGAGCCGGTGAGCGCTTGGCCTTGGGGGGTAAGATGCGCTTCGCTCATTCGCATGGCTTCCTCTTCGACGGCCTCTTGCTCTCGGCGTCCAGCTCCTGCTTCATCTCAAGGAGACGGCGGACCAGAAACGGCTGCGGTCTCCGTTTGCCGTTCTCCCAGTGGTTCACCGAGCCGTAGGTGACGCCGACCTTCTGGGCGAACTGCTCCTGCGTCAGGCCGAGCCGCTCGCGGAGTTCCTTGACCAACTTCGGGATGTTCGGATCAGTCATGGTCGCCTTCCTGCGAACCGTTCCCACAAGAGAACCGAGTCCCATGCAACACGCTATATTATCCTGCATGTCCGGGCCCGCTTGTCAACTTCTTTCCCGGCATCTTGGAAACGTGAACGCCAGCGGACGGTCAGCATCCGTGGACGGGAAGCCTGGTCGGCGGGTCGATTGATGCGTCTTACTGGCCGGTTCGCAGTTCCGACAGTTGCACGGACAGCAGCACCCGCAAGACGTGGAAGCCCGCCCTGTCGAGCGCCGGCCACCAGTCTGCCGCATTCA
>CAZDDA010000321.1:0-2049 GCA_964504085.1 uncultured Thermotogae bacterium
GCGAGCCCAATTACTTGGTGGCACCTTAAGAATCCAATCGGAGTTGGGCAATGGAACAACTGTAATCGTTGAGCTCCCGCTTGAAAAGTCCCATCGCCGACACCTTTTGCGAGTAAAGGGCAATTCTATGAACCGAGCAGAGGTTACCGGAGGAAAGATCGAAAACGGGGACTTGGTACTCGTACGACAGCAATCAACTGCCGATCCTGGGCAGATCGTGGTTGTGTTAATCGACGGAGAAGCTACGATCAAACGCCTCGCGGCGGGACCTGACTACTGGGTCTTGAAGCCTGAATCTACCAGCAAGCAACACCATCCTATCGTGTTGGACAAGGAGACGCTGATACAGGGAGTGGTCTGCCGAGTTCTGAAAAAGGGCTCAGCCATCACGGAAGACCAGATAGAGGGTGATTTTGAGGAAAAAGGTCGCTTACTCCGTAATTCATAACGGGAGGACATATCTATGACAGAGAATGAATATCTTGAAGCCATTTTACTACAACAGACTCTTGCTCCGGGAAGTCCTGAATTAAATGAACTTCAGGAACGAGGGGAAGAGGTGAAGTCGCTTCTCCGCAGCAAGTTCGGAACCGCAAGAATCAGGGAGGCAGGATCAAAGAGGAAAGGAACAATGGTTAAAGCATCCTACGACCTAGATCTGACCTGCTATTTCCCACATGATGACAACTCTGCGGGGGAGACCCTAAAAGAAATCTTTGAAGGTATAGAAGCCGCGCTTCGAGAAAAGTACGTGACTTCACCAAAAGGGTCTGCCATCCGGGTTTGGGATGCTACTGGCAAGACCGACTTTCACATAGACGTTGTGCCCGGTCGCTTTGTGGATGGGAATGACGGGGACGTATTCCTTTACCGATCCTCTGGGGACAAAGAGCGACTTAAGACTAATCTAAATGTCCACATTAATCACGTCCGGGACAGCGGCGTGTTGGATGCCATCCGTCTCACAAAGCTTTGGAGAGAGCGTAATGGCGGTAACGTCAAGACCTTTGCGTTGGAACTCCTAGTAATCAAACTCCTTGAAAAGAAGAGGAACGAAGCACTGAGCGAGCAATTACGTCATGTCTGGGAGCAGTTCAAGGAGGATGGGGAGAATCTGACGATTGAAGATCCTGCTAATCCATCGGGTAATGATTTGTCTGAGCTCCTCAACGACAGCGTCCGATTCTGGCTTTCCTCTACAGCTACAAGCACAATTGATGCCATTGAACAGAGTGGATGGGAAGCAGTATTCGGGGACGTGGAGGTGAGTGAAAGCCAGCGCGCGGAAGCGCTCAGGAACATCACTGTGGCAACTCCGATTCGTACCAAACCTTGGGGAAATGGCTAAATCGTGGTATAGAGTGAAACCTGATCTCTATGAAGCAGTGTGCCGAGAAGTCGAAGACGCATACCCAGAGTTGCGTTTCATTGATGATGGAAACCGCATAATTCTTAAAGGATGGTATCTCCTGCACGAAGGGTCTCAGGTCTGGGACCGTTACCTCATTGAAGTCACGCTACCTACAGACTCCCCGAGAGGTTTTCCAGTTATTCGAGAGGTTGGTGGACGAATTCCATGCATTCCAGACAGGCATGTTTATGACAACGGCGATGCCTGCGTTGCGCTAGAAGACTCATTCTGGTTTGAGTATCCAAACGGCTTAAGTCTTCTTGAATTCCTCGCAGGCCCATTGCGGAGTTATTTTGCGAGCCAAAGCCTCATAGAGATGGGAGAAACTGAACCCTGGCCCGCAGGGGAATGGGGTCATGGTGCAGACGGCATTTTTCAGTTTTATTCAAACGCCCTCGGCATAAAGAATCCCTTGGTTATTCTGGATTTTCTCAAACTGCTGGAGCGTGATGAAGTCAAAGGTCACTGGCCATGCCCATGTAAGAGCGGCGAGAAGCTCAGGAAATGTCATGGGGAGTCTTTGTACAAACTGAGATCGCGGATTCCTAAGGATGTGGCAGCAAGATCCCGGGCAAGCTTTCAAAAAGCGGTAGAGAAGGTCGCCTCAGAATATAAATATAAGGTGAAGACATGACAAC
>CAZDDA010000321.1:2059-3526 GCA_964504085.1 uncultured Thermotogae bacterium
CAACGCAAGCGCCGGACAACTACAGCCCCACAACTCTCTTTCACTGGCTTTGGTGGAGAGTCTGCTGCCTAGAAGCTACCCCTACCGGATTCCAAAGCCTGTTTGAAAAGGTTGCGCAACGTACAAGGTCGGATTTTGTGAAAGTCCGGCCATATGGCCGCCTCGGGGATCGAAAGTGCGATGGGCTCTACTGGGGCGAAGGAACGGTTTTCCAGGTGTACTCCCCGGATTGGCTCAAACAGAGCGAGACAGTTGCCAAGGTAAGGGAGGATTTAGCTGGCGCCGTCGCAGAATGGGGCGACGACCTCAAGAAGTGGGTATTTGTGTACAACACTCGGCTTGGGGTAGGACCTGATGTTCCGCAAATATTAAATGACTTGAGGCGCGAATATCCGAATATTATCATTGAACCCTTGAGCGGCGAAGCGTTGTGGGAGACAATACGGGAGAACCTCAGTGTTCAACAACGAGCTGAGATTCTTGGAGCGCCCCCCGGATACGAACATCTCTTCATGCTGCCAGGGGCGGTGCCAAACGAAATTGAGGAACTTCTCAAAGAGGGCCGGTTTGTTATTATCCACGATGTACTTTCGCCTATTAATATTCAGAATGCTATGGAAGCTTTGAAACCGGAAAGGCCTTTCGGCCCTCCTCTATACGTTAGGACTCCTTCCTACGAAGAGTCCTGGGAACTGGCGGCACAGTTCCAGACGGAGGTTGTCGATAATGCACTGCGGAAGGGACGAGATTTGCTCCCAAAGTTCGCGGTATTCAGCCTTGCGCCTATACCATTGGCTATCCACCTAGGCTACTTGCTATCTGATCGTGTAGAGGTTAGGCCATTCCAGTATGACCGGGAACGGTCAACATGGTGTTGGGATGAATCACGAGACAAGTACGATAAGGACTTTCATATACGCGGGGTGCCCTCTATCCCCATAGACAATCCTGTTGATGTCATCGTGCGTGTTTCGCTCAGTGCTTCGATTAATCCTGGGGATTCAATCGCGGCCGCCGGCGACTGCTCAGTACAAGTAGACCTTTCCGTCACCGATCCCGATGTTATGTGGCTATGCCATCCGGAGCAACTTGCTCTGCTCAGCAGGACATTCCGAGGCATACTAAAAGATATCAACCGCTTGGTACCCCACTGTACCGGTTTGCACCTCTTCTACGCGGGTCCAACAGGCGGGGCAATTGTACTCGGGCAAGCCATCAATCCCAGGATGGTCCCTCAGGTTGCTTTATACCAATACGAGAGGCTACAAGAGCCACGCTACAAGCGTGTATTGACGTTGGGGTAGGGAACCTGATCTATAAAGGAGAGTTTGGGGATGAAATATTTGACCAATAAGTCCAAGAAAAGACCCGCTGGCTAGTTAACTTCCTCAGGGTCGTAATGAAAAAAGACTCTAGGAAAGAAGGCTCTAATTACAGGTGCGCTAATTCAGAGGTAAGGTCAATAAC
>CAZDDA010000322.1:0-3524 GCA_964504085.1 uncultured Thermotogae bacterium
TCGAGGTAGCGGCCGTCGGTAAGAAGCAGTGCTTCTTTCGGCAAAACGAGGAGGACCCCTTCTCCGGCGTAGCCGGTTAGGTACCTCAAACTGACGGCGTCAATCTTCTTTGGCAAGATTCGATCGAGGTCGGCGATTAGAAATGCATCCGCGTCAAGCCCGTCAAACAACGAAGCGCATCGTTTTGCGAAATCGATCATCGCTCTTCCTCCAATCGTACCTCGCGGTATCTTGCTTGCGGGAAGGATACTGTTGCCACAGGCTGTCGGTGTCACGGAGGTCCGTGCTGACCTCACTGGTCAAGACACCAACGGAGGAACGTCGCACCCGGACATTCCGGGAACCCCGCGACATTGCCGATAAACACTGGCTGCCCACATGTGGCGAAGTATAAGGGGACTCTGCTGTCCGAACAACGCGGTCACACGCGGCATCACGCCACGTTCTTCCTCAGGGAGCAGACAGGCCCTTTGTTAAACGTGAACCCAGCCCGTATACTTGATGCAAGGTGACCGAACTTGGAGAAGCTGGGGATGATCGGGGTGATCGCCGGGGGGGATTCTCCTGAGCGGCCGGTGTCGCTTATCTCCGGGGAGCAGGTCCACGCAGCGCTTCAGCAGGTCGGCGCGCAGGCAAGAATAGTCGAGATCAACAATCTAGACGATCTAGTCCCAGGACTACGTGAAATCGACGTCATCTTCAACTGTCTTCATGGCGGGAGTGGGGAGGACGGAACGGTCCAGCTTCTTTTCGAGGTTTTGGGAATTCCCTACGCGGGGTCAGGTCCATTGGCGAGTGCGCTGTCCATGGACAAACCGCGGTCGAAGACGGTCCTTGCAGCCAAGGGTGTCGTAGTGCCCCGGTGGCAGGTCTACCAAAAGGGGAGCCTTGAGGAATTCCTTGAAACGGCGTGCGGTACGTTGGGATTGCCTCTTGTGCTCAAGGCGTGGGCCCAGGGATCAAGCGTCGGCGTTCAAATCATCGAGCAAGACTCGGAACTTGTAGCAGCGGCCTCTGAGATCCTTTCTCAATTTGGATCTCTCTTTGTTGAAGAGTATATCCGTGGACGAGAGCTGACCGCTGGGGTTCTTCTAATGGACGGAGAGGAGAGGGCCCTCCCTCTCGTCGAGATGCGTCCTAAGAATCGTTACTACGACTACGAGGCAAAGTACGTGAAAGGGATGACCGAGTTTCTCGTACCGGCCCCACTTCCAACGAAGACAACACAACAGGTGCAGGAAGCGGCCCTCTCTGCTCATCGGATACTCGGTTGTCGCGGGTTTTCTCGCGTCGATCTGTTGGTGCGCGACGATGGTGTACCGTATGTCCTCGAGGTAAATACCCTTCCTGGAATGACCCCGACCAGCGACCTGCCACAGGCAGCGGCGGCGGATGGGATCGACTTCCCGCGGTTGGTGGAGGCAATGCTTAAGACCGCTCACTAAGGAGGTGGAGTCATGAAGATCAAGTGGCTCGGGCATGCATGTTTCCTGATTGAGGGTGAAAAGGGGCGGCTGATCACCGATCCCTATGACGAGTCGATTCCCTATCGCCCGCCGGATTTTGACGCGGATGTGGTCACGGTGAGCCACGACCACTTCGACCACAACGCGGTTGGGAGGGTAAAGGGACGCCCGACCGTCGTCCGCGGCGAGGGGGTGCACAGCGCCTCAGGGATTCGTTTCCAAGGGATTGCGAGCTTCCACGACGAGAGTGGTGGAACAAAGCGTGGAGCCAATACGATCTTTGCATTTGAGATCGAAGGGATACGCATGGCACACCTCGGCGACCTTGGTGAGACGCTGTCTGAAGAGCAGGCAGAGGTACTCTCCGACGTGGAGGTCGTGTTCATTCCGGTCGGTGGGCACTACACAATTGGTGCGGGTGAGGCAGCGGCACTTCTCAACCGACTTCCGAGCTTAAGGGTCGTCATTCCGATGCACTATAAGACAGACCGATTGGGGGATGATTTCCCCATTGCACCGGTGGAAAATTTTGCCGGTATGGTTCAAAATATCAAACACATTGGCAGCTCGGAGGTGGCTCTGTCTCGGGAGAGCCTCCCTGCGCAGACGGAGGTGTGGATTCTCGACTATTCATGACGGTGGACGAAGAACCATGCAAGACTGTAAGACGATCATTACACACCCCAGGAGGTACGCCGGATGTCGGAAATTCTAGTTCTTAGTGAGACGGATGTGCAGAACCTTATCAGTCCAAGGACAGTCATTGATGCCGTGGAAAAGGCCTTTGAGAAATACGGCCTTGGAGAAGTGATAATGCCGGCAAAGATGTATTTGGACCTGCCGGAGTACGGCGGTGACTTTCGTGCCATGCCCGCCTATATTTCAGGATACGCTGGGATCAAGTGGGTGAATGCTCACCCCAGGAATACCGAAAAAGGCACGCGGACCGTGATGGCAACAATCATTCTGAACGACCCGGCCACCGGTGCACCTCTAGCCTACATGGATGGAACAGTCATCACCAACTACCGGACCGGAGCGGCGGCCGCCATCGCCTCGAAGTATCTGGCAAGGAAGGACGCAAGAAGCTTGGGACTTGTTGGGGCCGGCGAACAGGCGAAGACGCAGTTGATGTGCATCGGAGAGCTGTTTGACCTAAACGAAGTTAGGGTCTGTGATGCGAACGCACAGACTGTGGAGCGGTTCATCGCCGAATTCCCCGATTACACGTTTACGAAGTGTGATCTCGAACAGGCAGTGGGTGCTGACATCGTTTCCACGACTACCCCCGTCAGGAGCCCGATCGTTAAGAATGAATGGGTCAAAGAAGGGGCACACATCAATGCAATGGGGGCGGATGCAGCAGGAAAGCAGGAAATCGACCCGTGTCTTCTCGTAAGGGAAGACGTGAAGGTTGTCGTCGATGACATGGAACAGGCGTTGCACAGCGGAGAGATCAACGTGCCGGTTCGCGAGTGCATACTGAGTAAGGACAAGATCTACGGACAGCTGTCAGACATCGTGGTCGGTAAACTGACAGGCAGGCAGGCCAACGAAATCACCGTTTTCGATTCCACCGGATTGGCCATTCAGGACATGTTCACCGCAAAAGCGTTGTACGAGAAGGCCCTGGAGAAAGGAATTGGCGTTAGAGTTTGATGGTGGGTTGTGTCGCTGACTACAAAGCTCCGTTTGCGGAGTGTCTGGCATCCGAGCAAGTTGCCACGAGCAGTGAACCGTCAAGGAGCAGCGAGTATAGGGTCAAGGTCAAGCGCCAGTGGGATCGAAAGAGCGCCTTGATAGACTCGTAACGCGCCGTCGCCTGATTCGCAGCCGCGCGCGTGCACAGCGGATGATCATGGCCGGGCGGATTCGCGTTGATGGACAGACGGTCTACCGGCCCGGTCATATGATAGACCTCGAGGCAGCCATCGAAATTGCTGCTCCTGAACCCTTTGTCAGTCGCGGCGGTGAGAAGCTGGAAGGGGCCGTTGATGGTTTTCGTCTTGATCCCACAGGGAAGGTCTGCCTGGATGTCGGAAGCGCCACCGGTGGGTT
>CAZDDA010000323.1:0-3490 GCA_964504085.1 uncultured Thermotogae bacterium
GACGACCAGCGTGACGGTGTAGGTTCCGCTGCTGGAGAATCGATGCTCGGGGTTTTGGTCCCGGCTTTGTTCACCGTCTCCGAAGATCCACAACCACCCAGCGATTTGGCCGTCCGCGTCCGTGGACTGATCCGTGAAGGTCACGACGTCAATGGTCCTCGGGACAGTTGGGTTATAGGAAAAGACGGCTTGTGGCGGCCAGTTCGGCCCAACCGCAGTCAACTGAAGTGCCGTGATTGGGACCTGTGTGTCCACGCCGCGAAAATCGTTGAACTGCACAGAGGATCCCTGGTCAGTCGGCCAGACTCCGTTCTCTTCTGCCTTGAGCGAGATCTGAGCCAGCCACTGTCCGCCAAGAGACACCCGACCGATGTTCCAAACAAGAGACGTCGATCCGTCGGCGTTTGTCTCTACTTGATGTGGAGACGGACTCGCACTGAGGTAAAGGATCTCAGGGGGCACAACCTTCTCCACTCGGATGTTTTGCGCGGCCGTCTCGACGAAGAGCAGCGCCTCGATCTTCTCATTGGTGGAGGCTGTCGGTCGGGAAAAGAAAAGCCCCTGGGTTTCCGAAGCCAGCGTTTCGAGCAGGCTGCGGTTGATCAGGGTCCCAATTCCGACAGAGATTATCTTTATTCCCGTCACCCCGGCGGCCTCTCCTTCCGCATACGGGTCACGTCCTATATTGCTTTGACCGTCGGTGAGTAGAACTTCCGCCACGATGGCGTCACTGCGTCCGCGGGTCATCAATTCCTGTCTGCTCAACTGCATAGCGTCACCGAACGCGGACTTCCCAGCCATCGTCAGATCAGCAATCGCAGTCTTCAATCGGATGCGGTCGCTGGTCAGGGGAACCTCGAGCCGGGCGGTTGTGTCAAAGGCCACCAGTCCAATCCGATCCTCGGGTGAGAATCGTTCGATCAGATCTAGTGCGAACCGCTTGGCTTCCGAGAGTTCGGAGGTTGCGGACACGTCGATCACCAGAATGCAGTCGATCGGAACGCGATCCATCGGGCCTAACCCTTCGAGGACAAGAGTAAGAATGGCAACGTCGGGTTCTCCTTCCGTGCCTGCTACGTAGATCTCCGCTGAGTCAAGGAACTGTTGCACGGAGAGCGACGGCGTTTCCGCCGCAGTGGCGGGAATCATCGCCATTGCCAGCGCAATAAAAAGAACGGCGAGGGGGATTCCCCTCGCCGAGGTTTTGTTCGTTTTCATCTGTACCATCTCCTAAAACTCTTCTCTCTTGCTCGGTGCGACGGTCAGTCGCTACATGCCGCCGCCGGCGGCACGCAGGGGACAGCGTCCGGATCACAAGGATCCTGTACCGATCCCGGAAGAGGTTCGCAGATGTTCGTGTTGGTGAGCCAATAAGCGATAATTGTCTTCAACACCTCGTAGCTGACGATGTTCCTGCAGGTCCAAGGGACGATTTCGTCCTCCAGCCAGAAGGCGATCGCACGCTGCACCTGTTGGAACGAGATCTTGTCCGACAGGGTGATGTCGATCGTATCGTCCTCCACATTCCATCTGGAGATGGCAGCAATGACAGAGAGACAATCGCTGACATCCACTGCGCTGTCTCCGGTGACTGGAACTTCCTGGCACGGCAGAGCGGAATCCACTATGCCAAACAGGTCATTTGTGCTGACATAACAGGGGTCGCTTGAAGGCGTCTCGATTGCTTGAGTCTGTGGAACCTCCACTTGATAGATGATCATCTTGCACGTGCCCGCCGACAGCTTGTCCGGCAGTACCCACTGGATACGTGATGGCTTATACGTGAAGCCAGAATGTTCAATGGGTGTCACCAGCCAACCAGTAGGAAGATCCTCGTCGAGGCCGACACCGTACAGGTCTTCGTCGGCCCAGATCTCCACTTTTACCGTGAACTTATTCCCTGCAGGGCTGCCGTCCTTACCAAAGTAGTTCAGGAGAACATTTCTGCATGGAACCGGCGTGGCGATGGTGCGTACCGCATTGATATTCGCTGCCGGGGCAAGCGGAAGTGGTAGATCCACAGGAGTACAAGTATACGCGTAGGCCGCAAGCGCCTTCATCATCGGTAGGTCAATCGTGGCACCCTGAGTCCACGGAACCGGCTCATCGTACTGCCACATTTCCAGAGCCCGCGCGAGCTGGGCGGGCTCGATCCTTTGAGACAGCCGCAGGTCGACCGTGTCCTCCATGTCCTCACCGATGCGTGGGACGAGGTGAGCAATGGCCGTTTTGATACGCAACGCATCGGTGACCTCGATTTCTCCGTCTCCCTCGACAGAGAGCTGGAACTCTGGGGTGATTGCCTGGAAGACTCCAGTGATGCCAAAGCACACTGGCAGAGTCGTGGCAATGAGCTGTTGGCTATCAGGCACCGTCACCTCGTAGGCGATGACTTTGCTCGTGCCGGCCTTGATCTTGTCGATGAATACCCACTGCACCGCTGCGCGCTTAAAGGCCGCACCAGCGTTTTCTAGGGGCTTGATCTTCCACCCAACCGGCAGATTCTCCTGCAGCCCTGCGCCGGCCAGGTCCATCTCGGTCTCAATCCGCACGACCACCTTGAACGTGGTCCCTGGTAGCGCCTGAATCGTGGAGATCGCGCGTCTGACCTTGACCGACAGATCGGAAACCGGGAGGCCACGTACTCTGGTCCCCGGGACCTCGTACGTATACCTTGCCGCGGCCCCTTCATTATCCGTCGCTTGCAGTGTTACGAGCATCACACCGCTCGTAGGGTAGCTGTAGTTTACTACGGGCTCGGCCGTGGACACGTCGAAGATTCCGTCTCCATCGAAGTCCCACTCGTAGGTGATGATACCCCCATCTGGGTCCACGGATCCGCTGGCGTCGAAAGTAACCGGCTCATTGATGTGCGGATCGGTGGGCAACGCGGAGAACGTGACAATTGGCTGTAAGTTCTGTGTTCCCTTAACAATCATCGGATCAACCAGATTGAGGTCGATCGCCTGTGGTCCGAGAATGCTTCCGGAAAGGAACTTTGCTGCCGTAATCCCTGAAGTGAACTGGGGATACAGCGTCACCTCAAACTCAGGTCCAAGTGGGGCAAGTACCGCCCCGTCCGAGTTCCCCTCATCCCATGTCCATGCCAAAGCTCCTGTCGGGGGGGTTGCCTGGAATGAGTCGCGGAAGTCTACCTCATCGTCCTTGACTATGAAGTCGGCGCCAACGGGGATTCCGGAAAGGGTAATCGCCGTTGTACCAGCAGTTCCACCGGCTCCGCCGAGTAGAAGGAACAGCGCAACCGTTCCCGTTGTGGTATCCTCGTAAAGGAAGAAGGTTGCAGTGTTTACCCCTTCTAGCCCTGTGTTCGATCGATTCATCTCGAGGCTGTAGAAATCGACAGCGCTGGCAGGATTTTCCAACGGGCTAATCTCCACCCGTGTCTCCCCTTGGCTGAGCGAGTAGTATCCTCCCCCTTGAGCATACCCTATCATCGGTAGGAGGAAGGCTACCAAGAGAAGGGAAAGGC
>CAZDDA010000324.1:0-3484 GCA_964504085.1 uncultured Thermotogae bacterium
AGACTCTTAATCTGCGGGTTGTAGGTTCGATTCCTACGGGGCGCACCAGCAATTCTGTATCGCGATTTCCGCCTACGACAGGCGTTCAACTGAGGGATTACCGCCGTAATCATGGCTATTTCCCGGAGTTGTACTTCAACATGTGGGAAGGGATTCGGGTGAACAGGGAGACTGCGAGACAGAGTAATCGGGTGAGTCATCCTGTTACACAATGCCTCCCCCTTGTGGTATGCATGTGAAATGCATGTGGGCAGCTGTAGTATTCGGAGAGGTATAGCGTGAAGCCTCCGGATCGAACGTACAATCCTAAACGGCGAATTGCCGCTGAAACGGACCCCGAGGAACTTGCACAGCTTGCTCAGGAGGTTCGCTACAGTGGAAATCCCTATCACAAGCGAAATCCCGGTGACTTCGATCTGTCACCACCGTCATCACCCAGGAGAGACAAAACGCTGTGCGACGGAGCGGGAATCATCAAGCGGGAGGAAGCACAGGAACTACTTGAACGTGGGATCCAGAAAGGACTGATCAGCAAACAAAGGCATGGCCGATTCCCACAGAATGTGTGGGCTGTTACTGATGACGGAATAGCCCTGGAGGCCCAATTGGAGAACAAGACCCAGGGTGTGTATCACGGATACCCTATGCAACAGGGAGATCCCTTCTCGGAAGAGGTTCTCAGGCAATGGAACCAAACCTGACTATAAACTTCGAGTGGCTTGGCCGGGATGCAGCTGAAGGTCCTGATGAGGCGACCTTTGCAGCAGTTGAAATTCGAGTCGGAGATATCATAGCAACCCTCGTGCAGGACTCCTTCACCAAGACGGTACGCCCTGCCGTACATGTATCCGCATATCAGATGGCAATCTGGCTGGCATTCAATTGGTGGCGTCTGAGATGGGAACCTGCTTCCGAGGGTTCGTCTTGGCGGCTGAGCCATGAGCTGACTGCAGCAGGAGGAGGATATCTCTGGCCGAGGTTGCAATTTACAAGCGATGGTGACTCAGTACTTATCCAGGGAACATCTTCGAGTCCCACCAAGACCGAACCAATCCGGTATATTGAAAGCTTTGCCGTTTCGGTCAATGCCGATTCATTCGAGACGGAAGTGCTCAACTTTATAGAGGCAGTTGAGGAACGCCTTGTACAGGTTGGCCTTGCTTCTGAGGATCATCAGCTTGGTTGGTTACGGAATGACTTGATCCAGGAGAGAAGCAACACTGAATTTGCCGAGTGGCGCCGTCTGGAATCTCTAATGGGTTATGATTGTGATGAGGGCCCACATGATTTACTCACGGACTTGGAAGAGTGGTCGAGCACGATTGGCCGAGGGGCAATGGAGGAAGTAGCAGCAGCCTCAAAGTCCGATTCACTAGAGATCTTGAAGACCCTTTGGGAGAATACCAGGAGAAAAGCCCAGAGGTTGAAGTTTGCAAACGCTCCGGGATCGTTTGCCGATGGAATTGATGAAACAGGAACAAGTAACTGGGAACCATGGAAGCGTGCTGAAACCCTGGGGAGTGGCTTGCGGGGTCGTTGGGGACTATCTCCTGGTCCAATCAGCAATGAGATCCTCTCCCAACTATTCAATGTCCCTGTCGAATACATAACTGGCGAAAAGGACATGGTCCAGGCTCCGATACCAGCCGGCTTCCGTAACGGTGGACCAGATGAGTTAGATGTAGTGATTGACAGGAAACATCCCAATAGCCGGCGATTTGCTCTTGCACGCATTATCGGTGACTTTTTCAATCCACGAGTCGAGGATAGGTTGTTTCCGGTGACCGATGGGCGTACTGCCAGGCAGAAACACCAGAGAGCCTTTGCTCAGGAATTCCTCTGCCCCTTCAAAGACCTCATGGACTACATCAAATCAGCTCATCCTACCGACGACGAGATTGATGAGACTGCTGAGCACTTCGGGGTTTCACCTTTGTTGGTGAAGACTACTCTGGTAAACAAGGGTGTGCTGGACCATAATTCACTGGCTGAATGGACATAAAGTACTTTCGGCATCGGACTGTTCATCTGCGGGTTGTAGGTTCGATTCCTACGGGGCGAACCGGCAAGATCTCGCCTTCGGCACCGATTCCAGCCTTGCCTGTTACCCCCCTCGGCCAAGTTGCCCCGGGTTGGGGCTTGCACCCTGGCCCCAAGAGGACCCATTCAGAGTTCGCGCATAGTGCTTCCTCACCCGTCATTGGCGTGGCGTGGATTTCCGCTACTGCTGTCACTTTCGACTCTGACCGGAAAGGACCACCGGGACCGGCGTCTCCTCCTCCGGGATCCGCAAAGTGACGTCGAGTCGTGCACCAATAGCGGCGGCATAGCCACGGAGTGTCGACAGTCGCACGTCGGTGCGGCGTTCGAGCTTCGAGACGTCCGCTTGGGAGATTCCCATACGCTCGCCCACCTGGGTCTGGGTCAGTCCAGCGCGCCGTCGAGCTTCCGCCAGGGTGATGGCGCCGACGCCCTCACCGCGGCGCTGCCGGATCCAGCTGCGCCACAGGGTCGAGGTACCGTACATGGGATGCGCTTCACACACTCGCAGGACGGTGTCCGCGAGAGGATGCCAGGGATCCCGCGCGATCGCACGCAGGAGAGGTCGCCAGTCCTCGAGGTCGCCATGCTCCAGCAGGTCATCGAGGGCCGCTGGACCGAGGTCCGTGATCTGCGCCTCGAGCGCGTAGTCCAGATGGCGGAACCTCATAGTCAGTCCTCCTCTGCCAGCAGGTCCAGGATCGCTGCCGCGAGCGCCCGTGAGGCGGCAACCACGTTTTTCCAGTCCCGTAAATGAGGCGCGAGATTCCGGTAATGCGCGAGGTCGACTTCGGATAGGTCATAGGGAGCCGGGTCGGCGAGCTGCTTCACGGCCTGCGCTGCGACTCGCCGTCCTCCGGGACCGATCTGGTCCTCATAGTACTCATCCATCCCCAGGATGGTGCGCGCCGCATTCTGAACTTCGAGCCGCTCGGCTAACGCCACGACATCGAGATAGTCCCGGGTCGCGTTGCGGCGGAGCACGAGCCACGTCTTGATCCGGAGGATCTCTTCCAGGGTCGGCACCCTGAGGGTCCGATCCTCCACCGGGACCTCCTCGACTTCGAGAGGCCGGCGCCGGATGAGCTGGCGGATACCAGTTTCGATGCCGTCGAGACTTCCGAGGATGAGTACCTGTGGGCGGATGCGGGACGTCACCCACCCGTCCGTCTGCTCAATTGCCTCGATCACCTGGTCGAAACGCGCACTGAGATCGGTCAGGACGTGATCATCGTCCAGCGAAACGCGGTGGCCGGCGTGGTAGGCCGCGGCGGTACCCCCGACGAGCACCGCCTCAGAAAGCACCTCCTGAAGGCGGGAGCGTTCAACATAGTCCATGCCACTGCCCCGGGCAACACCGGCGATGCGTAGGGTTGACACGTGATCTTCTTCGATCGCAGACGATCTGGCCTATACTGTGTCAATCAGAGAATGACGAGGAGTA
>CAZDDA010000325.1:0-3473 GCA_964504085.1 uncultured Thermotogae bacterium
CCGTAGTCCTTCGGCTCCTCTTTGAGCCCCTCGGCGCTGGTCGCCAGGTACATGCACAGATCGAAGATTTGCTCGTCCGTCATTCTGCCTCCCGATAGACTTCGTGGTACGTGATCGTTTCGAGTGGCTTCCGCGCGGGCGGGGGTGGCTGCCGAGACGGGATTCCCAAGGCAACGATCAATATTGGTTCGACGTGTTCGGGCAGCTCCAGCATTGCCGTTACGCCCGCCAGTGAAAAGGAGGCCACCGCGCAGGAACCATAGCCCATTGCATGCGCCATGAGGTGCATGTTCTGTGCTGCCATTGCCGCCTCCTGTGCCACGAGTACCTGCCTGGTTAGCCCGGCGAATCGTTCCACATCGCCTTTCTCGGAACAGATCACAACGGCGGCGGTCGCCTGCTTGGGAAAACCGGGGGAAAGATTCTTAAGGACAGAGAGGTTCGCCGGCTCCCGGACGGTGACGAACCGCCACGACTGTACGTTGCTCGGGGTCGGCGCCCATTGGCCGACGTCGACGAGTCGATCAAGAAGGCTCGCCGGAGGCGGCTCATCGTTGTAGGTGCGGATACTTCGCCGCTCTCTGATGATATCGTATACGTTCTGTGCTCGTGCGTCTGTCATGTCGCTCCTTTTCAACGTTCAAACATGCGGTTGTGCCGCAGCAGCGGTGGTAAGTGGGGCCACGTGCCACTGGCAAATCATGCTCCATCACCGGCTCGAATACCAGGATAGCCGCGAATTCTATTCAATCGGTTGATACGGGATATCAAACCCGAAATGCGTTGGTCCGAACAGCTCAAGCCCGCGCGGTGTCCGCCACAACGCCGGGGCGGGGTAACCGATGATCGCTACGTCCATTTCCTGTTGGCAGTTTGGGTTCGTGATCGCTTCCCCGGTCTTCGGATCAAGAACACAGATGAGATCGGGGACGGTGACGTCGGGTTGCCCATCGATCCAGGAGACGATGTGCTCGTTCTTGTACCAGATCCGATAGGTGTGGTCGCTGTAATGATTTGTCCCCGAAATGATCAATTCTCCAATGGGTAATCCTTCCTCGATTTTCCAGTCGGCTTTGCTCACCTTCCCGCGAAAAGGACGTGTTCATCTCCTGCTGCTACCGCGGCCTGTACTGGATCTGTGCCCGATAAGCGGGCTTCTCGAACGGCTTCGCCGATGGCCAAGGCCTTGGACAGTGTCCCTGGAACGACCGACTCCTGTAGGCCACGGCCTTCCATTGGGTGATCCGTTACTCCGGCCCGGTTATTGCTCACTACTGCGATAGCGCGAACGATCGCTTCGGCCCGAAAATCATCGGAAACCTCTTTTAGGATCAACACATCACCGGTTGAAGCCAGTGTACTGGAGCATGTGCGGATTGAGATCAGCGCGTTGGGGCCATTGCAGGCGGTGAGTTACGACAGTGCCGATGAGCTTCTGGCGAAGCGCTCTCCCGGCGTCAATGGCGTCCTCCTCACGACCTCCACCGGCCAATCGGCCTTCCTACCGTGGGTGTGGGTAGCGGTCTCCCGATCCGGGGCAGTTCCTCGCGCAATTGTGTGAGAAGCAGTGTGCTACAGTGGATTGTTGGCAAACAGAGCCTTTCCCCACGGTGGAGATCTTCCGCGTGACCCGCTTCTCCGAGGCCGATCTCGAATCATAAACAAGGCTTCCTTGGCAATCCTTCACGATTGACGTAGTCGATCCAACGGATTACCCTATCTTGAAGAGGAATGCTTCGGCTGAAAGTGCTGGCTGGAAGGAGTGCCATGGCGATCAGGGAGCGTCTCTACTCAAGTGTGATCGGCTGGGGAGGTTGGGCCTTTCGTGTCGTCTCCTCCAGGGAGGGTGTGCGCTATATCGATTTGCGCAAGCGGAGCGTGGAGGATCTATCGCGGCTTTTAAGCAGTACGATCACGCCCGATGATCGCCACAATGAAACAGTGCTGGCTCAACTCCACGAGTACCTCGAGGCCCAGCGGCGGACCTTCGACGTGCCGCTCGACCTTCGTGGTACGCCGTTTCAGCAGGCCGTCTGGGATCGATTGTTGGAGATCCCTTACGGCGAGACCCGATCCTATGCCGAGGTCGCTGCGTCGATCGGCCGACCGAGTGCCCTGCGTGCCGTTGGCAGGGCAGTGGGAGCCAATCCTGTCTCCATTGTCATCCCCTGTCACCGTGTGATCGGGAAGGACGGGTCTCTTGTCGGCTACGGCGGAGGGCTCCCCTTAAAGGAGCGGCTTCTTGCCCTCGAGCAGGGCAGTTTGGATCTCTAGCTAGTTTTCCTGATGGTGTGTGTCGAGATCGGGCGTGTCCGGCTCGACGTGGACCGTCACATTCACCGGTCGGCGGCACGCCTCTTGCACCGCTTCCTCCACGGCCATTGAGATGTTGTGACTGTCGAGCAAGGAGAGTCCCGGCTCGACGAGGACGTGAAGGTCAGCAAAGATCTCTCTTCCTACACGGCGGGTGCGAAGTTGATGGAATTGTCTGACACCGGCAACACCGACAACGGCGGCGTCGATCATCGCTACCTCCCGCGTGGACAATCCGCCTTCGGTCAGTTCATGCAGCACATTGAGGAACGTCTTCCCGCCGGAGGCGACGACCATTAGTCCAACGACGATTCCGGCAACCTGATCGGCGTATCCCAATCCGGCCAGGCCTCCTGCACCACCGAGCAAGACAGCCACCGACGAGAGGGCATCGGAACGGTGGTGCCATGCGTTGGCGTGCAGCGCGGCACTGCCAACCTCTCGGGCGACGCGAACCGTTCGACGATAGATCCATTCCTTGGTGAGGATTGACAGGCCGGCCACGACCAAGACCACAACACCCGGTTGGACGTGTTCGCGGGCATAGAGCGCCGTGCCTGCCTCCCACGCGATGTACAGACCGACCAGCATGAGAGCGCCCGCGACCAGGCCGCCGGCGAGGGTCTCGAAGCGGCCGTGGCCGTAGGGATGGCGAGCATCGGGGTGTCGTGCTCCTAGGCGGATCCCACCGAGAACGGCGAGATCGGTGGCGAGGTCGGATCCGGAGTGAATCCCGTCGGCGATGAGGGCCACCGAACCGGTCAGCAATCCACTGAGCAGTTTCGCGATGAGCAGCAGAATGTTGATGAGAATTCCAACAAACGTAACCCGGATTCCGGAATCGGTTCCCGTGCGGTCTTCTGCTGAAGGAATGATCATGGACTTGAAGTCTAGAGGATGGCAGACAGGGCCGCAAGAGAAACAAGAACCAGGCGGCGACCTACTCTCCCAGCCCCTCGCGAGGCTAGTACCATCGGCGCTGGAGGGCTTAACTGCCGTGTTCGGGATGGGAACGGGTGGTTCCCCTCCGCCATATGCCACCTGGAAGCTCTTGATATCATCTCAATGGTCCCGACAAGTGAACAGGGTGTGTATCACACAAGCATTCGGCCTATTAGTACCGCTCGGCTGAACGCATTGCTGCGCTTACACCTGCGGCC
>CAZDDA010000326.1:0-3451 GCA_964504085.1 uncultured Thermotogae bacterium
GGGCTGTTGGCGGCAGGGCTGCATCATGGAGTGGGAAATGTCAACTTCCGACGCGGCTCTTCCGATCTTAAAGTCGGGCTGATTCTGGGTGGGCTGAGCGTGATCGGAGCAGTGATCGCTGCGGTCCTGGCGGTGGGCCTACCGACCAAAGCGGTCAAGCTTTATATCGCCGTAGTCGTCTTGCTCATGGGGTTTCTCATCTTCCTTCGGGGGCGCAGCCGCCTCTCCTTCTCCTGGGGTCGGCTTGTGGGGATCGGGGCAGTAGCGGCCTTCAACAAGGGCATTTCCGGTGGCGGCTATGGCCCCCTGGTCACCGCTGGCCAGATCGTCTCTGGGGTTGGTCCCAAGAGCGCCGTTGACATTACAAGTCTTGCCGAAGGGCTGACCTGTCTGGTTGGTGTAGTAACCTATCTTGCTCTTCGGTCGGAAACCTCTTGGGAACTGGCACCACCGCTATTACTCGGTGCGATCCTATCGGTCCCCTTGGCGGCTCTTACGGTGAAGTGGCTTCCAGAACGCGCCTTTACATTGGTGATCGGGATGAGCGTGTTGATCCTTGGGGCGTTGAGCCTGTTTCACGCTCTCTCTTAGGGGGATCCCGTCAAGGCCGATTGCCTTCCTCAAATGGTCTACCAAACTGGTTAGTAAAGACAGTTTCGGAAAGGGCGTGGCGGTGAAAGCGGGCTTCGATCCGCTCGCACTCGGTCCGAATCGCCTGTTTCACTGCTGGATCATCGATCACGATATAGCGCCACGGCGGCGATTCGATCCGGAAGGTGCAAACCTTCCTGCCTCAAGGATGCGGGTGATTGCCTGGCGCGGCACAGGGTGGCCCTCGAAGTGCCGGACGCTCCTCCGCCCGCGGATCAAGCGAAGGAGCACCCCATCGGTGACGTTCCGCTTCGTATCACCTTTGTTGAATCTCCATCTTTGAGAGGACAAGCCCGGTGAGGAGCTTGGGGTAGAAATCAGTCGACTTCTGGGGCATCTTCTCACCGTGATCGGCCACACGTCGCACCTCGTCGGGTGTAGTGGCATTCAACAGGAAGAAAAGTTGCTCCTTGCCCTCCTCGACCATCTTCACACCGTGGGAGACGTCGGCTGTGTAAGTCACGTTTCGCTGCTCCTCAAGTGCCGTGGCATCGATTCCCAACAGCCGTTCTAATATTGCCGTATGCAGGATGGAGACATCGAGGTGTCTCCAATCGGAGGAACGATCCGTGACGAGAACATCCATAACGCCAACGTCCTTCATCGCCAACGTGGCGAACCCCCCTTTGCTATAGCAGCCGAAGGTGTGCCTGCTGCGTCCGGCTTTCGTCGCCTGTTCCATTTCCGCAAGCGAACCATGAACACTCACTTCGAAATCTTCTTGTGCTTTAGCAAGAAACGCCTGCGGATCGAAATTGGGGACAGCATGTACAATCCGGTGAATCGGCCGAATGCTCATTCCCGGCTCGTCGATGTTGAACAGTGTCATCATGCGCGCGTCGAACGACTCCGCTGCCGCTGGTTTCCACCCCTTCTCCCGGCATTCACGCATGAAGTTGACCGCTGTTTCGTAGCGATGATGTCCATCGGCAATGTAGAGGTCCTTGTCCGAAAGTGCCAACTGTACAGCGTTAATCACACCAGAATCAGTAACTTTCCACACGGTATGGCGATTGCCGAAGTCGTCCATCGCTTCAATCGTAGGGGTTTTCCCGTCGACGGCCGACTGAAGAGCCTCATCCGCCGCGCGTGTGGGGTCGGCGTACAGCATGAAGATGTGCCCGAAGTTCGCCTCTGTCGCTCGCATCAGTCGTAGTCGATCTTCCTTAGGACCTTTCAGCGTTTTCTCGTGGGCATGCACCTTCTCCGGTTCAAGCTTTCCCAGTGCGACCACGCCTTTGCGCGCGAGCTGTTGGCCAGCGAAAGTGTAGACTTGGTGGTAGACGTACAGACCGGGTACCTCATCGCGCGTGAGAACTCCCTCGTCCAACCACTTCTCCAGATACCCTGCGGCACGAGTATAGACGTTCTCGCCATTGTCGTTTGGGCTTGGCTTCCCCTTGACGATTCGGACGATGTTGTACGGGCTGCGATCATACAGGATTGCCTGCTCGCGCTCGTAGATGCGATCGTAGGGCGGTGTCACAACGCATGTGATGTCTCCGACCTTCTGTTTGTCGTATCGGATGCCGCGGAACGGAATGATCTGTGCCATCGAACCTTCCTAAACGGACTGGGCGAACGCGACAACAATCTGCGCCGCTTCGTTGCCCACGCGGGCCTGCGCCTCGACGGTCGATGCTCCGATGTGAGGCGTGAGTGATGTGTTCTCCTGCTGGAACAGCTCCCCGCTGGTGTCGGGTGGCTCGATGGCGAACACATCGAGCGCAGCACCGGCAACTTTTCCTCTTTCCAGCGCCTTGGCCAGCGCGGCCTCGTCTATCACGCCGCCACGGGCGCAATTAACCAGACGCACTCCGTCCTTCATCTTGGCAAGTTCCGCCTCGCCGATCGTCGCACCGACCTTCGGGTCGAACGGGATGTGCAGTGAGATGAAGTCGCTTTCCGCGAGCAATGTTTCGAACGAGACCATCGTCACAACATCCTCAATCGGACTAGTGTCGACGAACTTGTCAAACGCGATCACACGCACACCCAGCGCGTAGGCCTTGCGGGCGAGAGATTGGCCGATGCGACCGATTCCGATAATCCCAAGGGTTTTGCCGTCGATCTCTACGCCCTTGAGCGCCTTCTTCTCCCACCTTCCAGCCTTCAACGATACCGTCCCGCGGCCGATGTGCCGGGCGAGGGAAAGCAGGTGTCCTAGGGCGAGCTCGGCCACGGAATTGGAGCTGGCAGCGGGAGTATTGCGCACCTCAATTCCCTTTGAGGAAGCGTAGTCGACATCCACATTGTCCAGCCCGACTCCAGCCCGTACGATCAGCTTCAGATTCATTCCGGCGTCGATGACTTCTTGACGTACCTTGGTCGCACTACGGACAACGATCGCATCTGCTAACGCCATCTCTTGCTTTAGCGCTTCGAGGGAGAGGTCCGTTTTTACCGTTACGTCGAGTCCGGCGTCCTTCATCGCCGCCACGGCCTCTTCTGCCAATGGATCTGACACAAGAACCTTGAACGCCATTCTATCCTCCTCCTTCATAGGCCGAGCACCGTCTCGATCACCTTCAGGAGCCCCTCAATCTCGTCGATCTGGGCGTCTCCCATGTGGGCGATGCGGAAGGTCTTGCCCTTGATGTCACCGTAACCGTTGGAGATCCTTACGTGATAGTCGTTCACCAACGTCTTGATCAGGCCTGCCACGTCGATCTGGCGAGTGTTCTTCACGCACGTAAGGGTCTTGGACCAATATCCCTCCTCCGGATAGATGTCGAAGTACTTCTTTGCCCACGCCTGCACGATAGATGCCATCTTCTCGTGACGGGCAAACCGAGCGTCC
>CAZDDA010000327.1:0-3444 GCA_964504085.1 uncultured Thermotogae bacterium
GGCCGCGTTCCCTACGAAGGCATCGACCTCATCCGGACTGACTCGAAGCAACATATTCAAGAAGCCAGCGAACGCTACGATGTCCTGGGAATCGACGAAGTGCAGTTCTTCGGCGAGGAGCTTGTGCCTGTGCTCACGGAGCTGGCCGATGCCGGAAAGATCGTCCTCGCCAGCGGGCTTGACCAGGACTTCAGAAAAGAGGCATTCGGGACGACACTGAGGCTCCTCGCCGAAAGCGAGAAGATAACCAGACTGACCTCGGTGTGTCAGAGATGCGGATCGGACTTGGCAATCAGAAACGTTAGAACCGTGGGCTCGACCGAGAGGGTGCTCCAAGGAGCGGAGGAAGCCTACTCGGTGTACTGCCGTGTCTGTGATAAGATCGTTCGTGAGTCTTCCAGCGCTCCCCTCTTCCGCTCAGAAGAATGAACCAAGGATCGCTTTTGCGTCCGGCGTTTTCGGTCGCCGCGTGATCCAAGAGCAAGCGCTCTCTACCACCCTGACTTTGCAGCAAACAGGCAGAGACAGATAGAGTTTCGAACAGATCACTGGTGTATCGACTCTCGAAGAGCTATGGAGCAGCTTCTGGAAGACCACAACACGTCCACGCCCTCTTCATCACGGATTCACATCCGGGTGATATCGTGTCCGGCTCTGGAGGTGAGCGACATGAGAAAGAAACCGCTAGTGCGTGAGAAGATGACGGAAGGTCAACAAGAATGTGTGAATGTGCTCGAGGACAAGGGTCTGCTTGGAAAACCGTACGCAGTAGAGAGATGTATGGGGCAATCTGTTGCTCCGCAAAAAGATCGCATAGACAGGATGCGAACGGAGGCTCTATGGTGGCTGTACCAATAAAGCACGCTCCTTGAAGAAGCGCACAAGCGCCGCTGTCCAGAGGAGCGACTGAAGTACCAAGGACCCTGAAGCATGAGCCTGCTCGCCCGTGTTGATTTGTGCATCACGGTTGTTCTAGGTTACCTTCAAAGGTAGACCAACGACTTTCGGCAAACGACTACGTCCTGTGACGTTGAGGCAACACAGACGAGCCTCAGGATGCTTCCGGTGGCGCTCCGCGGGGCTGGCTAGGGCGGTCGGAGGGGAGAGCGATGTTGACCCGTAGGGGCACAAGGCTGTCAGTCAAGGCGCTTCTTGCATCTGTCGTACTAGTCATTGCCTTAACTCTCGCCTGTTCCGACTCGGACGGAGTGCGACCGCGTCTCTCGTTGTCGTTTGAGGGAATCAGAGACACGGACGAGATGTGCATCTGGATCCACCCGACAGATCGGTCGCTGAGCACGATTCTCGCAGTCGACAAGGACGCAAGGTGCATCATTGTCTACGATCTGTCGGGAGATGTGCTTCAGACAATGCCGCTCCCAGAAACGAAGGCCGGCTCGGAACGGCCAGGTAGTATCGATCTTCGCTACGGTTTCCGACTTGAAAATCAGCCCATTGACATCGTCGCGTTTAACCAGCAGGCTTGCTACGCTGGGTGCGGCATATACATCTACCGGATTGACCCCGAGACCCGACTCCTTGCCGAGCGTGTGGACGACGGGAACATCACAACGCGCTCAGACTATGGGCTGGGTCTTTACGAGAGCCCCCTCGATAGCAAGTACTATGCTTTCGTCACGTCGAAGACTGACGGGGTAGAGCAATATGAGCTGTTCGACAACGGTGAAGGCCGGATCTCGGGAGCACTTGTTCGCTGCTGGGATCAAAAGCAGTGTGAAGGGGTGGTTGCCGATGACGAACTGGGCTACGTGTACATCTCCGAAGAGAGCAGCGGAATCTGGCGCTACAAGGCGGAACCGGATGCTCCAAACACCGGCACGCTGATTGCTGCTGTAGGGGAGAACAACTTCGCAGCAGACGCTGAAGGCGTGACCGTCTACTACGCTGTGGACGGAGCCGGCTACATCATCGTCTCGAGCCAAGGAAACAGCTCTTTCCTTGTATACGACCGCCGACCGCCGCACCAGTACGTGAAGGCGTTCACCGTCAAGGGTGCGAGGAAGACCGATGGCATAGACGTCACCAACGTCGATCTCGGACCAGCATTCCCCAACGGAATCTTCGTCTGCCATGCTAACGGGAACCCGGCCATCACCATGGTCGTCGCGTATGAGGACCTGGATTTGATGATCGATACCTCCTACGACCCCCGAGGTCAGTAGGTCAAGCTGTTGCCTGTCTTGAGAGAACCAGCGAACCCTTCAATTTGAGATAGGACTTGCGAGGATCGATCCAATCCTGAGCAGTGATTGCGATCGCGATTTGGGAGGATGAACGACGATTATTGACGCACACCCGAATTCTCCCTCACCGTTTCCAGCCCCCCCCCTTGTTTGCAGGCCATCGCTGAAATGGCGCTAGGTACTGTCCACCCCCGGAAGCTCAGGATTTACGCTTTACCAGTATCTTCCTTTGCTGCGACTCCCCAAGACTTAGCTGCGAGAGAACTTCAGGGAGCGCAATGCATAGAGAAGAGCCAGAATTGCTCCTAACTCCTCTACAAGCTCTCCCTGAGGAAAGAGGACAGCGAAGAAGAATACCAGAAGGACCAACCCAATCATCGCTGGATGGGGGAACAGAAGGCCAAGGTTGCGGAGTCGACCTCGGAAGCAGAGAAACCATCCCGCGAACGTGGTTGCGGTAAGCACCACTACACCCCATCGATACAGGGAATGCACAAGCACGTTGGAGAGATTGTGAAGGTTCATTTCTCCTTGCTCGTTGATCTTCGCCAGGGCATGAGGGGTTTCCCAGCCAAAGATCCTCTGTCCCCAGCTGATCTCTTCAAGACAAAACAGCAGGAACACCGTCGCGATGACACCGTATGCAAAGACGAGGGGCTTCATGTGCTTGGATCGCTGTCGTCGCAAGGAAAAGGAGGCCGTGAACAACAGAATGGCTGAGACGAGGAACAGGGCCGCTGTCAGCATTTCGAGGACAGCATCTTCACCGTACAAGAAGCTAAGAGCCGATAAAGCTCCCTCTGCGAAATACAGCAGCGTAATCACCAGTCCAACTGCCGTGGCGACCAAGAAGGACGTCAACCCTTCTCTTCGGTCGATAAGAATCGGTGTGCATGTGAACAGGCGGACACGCAAAGCATGTATCCTGTCTGCTAGTAGGATCGTGGCCATGCCTACTACAAGCAACACCGAACCGCAGGAACTGAAGCCACGTCGGATGAAACCGACCCCCACCGGAGTAATGTGGTGATCAGTGCTCAGGTATTGCTCGGCAAGCGCAACCACGCTCCCAAGCAAAGGACCCGCAAGTACAAAGAGGAGAACCCCAATGAATAAAAGCAGCAGCCCAAGGATTCTCCATAGGACCACACTTCTTCCAGCAAAGGTTTTGACTGTAAGAGACACAACGTTAGTATACCATCCGGGTGGATAAACACGAGTGCCCGGGGCTTGAGCCTTA
>CAZDDA010000328.1:0-3433 GCA_964504085.1 uncultured Thermotogae bacterium
GTCCCCAGTTCTCTGGAAGCTCGTCAACAGTCACCAACCCTTTAGGAGTCATGAAGTACCTATATACACCCATCCCAAGCTCCGGGCACATTCTGAAGGATTTCTTGGTGTCAGCACGAAAGTCTGCACGACTAGTCTTGCATTCCACTACTGTTGAAATTCCCTGGTGCCAGCCAATCGCATCTGGGGTTTCCAACGAGAAGGTAACCAACTCCGACACCACTACTCCGCACGCCGAATGATCACCGACTTCCCCGTCCCGCCACCTGGGGTTTCTCCAAGGGAGCTTGAGCCATTGAATAGCTAGCTGAACGAGAACATCGTGGGTAAGATCAGTCACACTAAACCTCTAGCTCTGACAGCTCATTGAGATTCATTGGTTTTCTCCTTCATTGTCCCAAATCTCGTTCGCAGGAGCACCATGCGCAATAGCCCCGTCAACCATAGTTTTAACCACTCGGGTTACTATAGACGGATTCTCAATATCGTCGATCCACTTTTGTAATTCTTTAATCTTTTCATACGCCGCCGCCAGATACTTGATTCTCTCTTTCCAAGAGGAATCCATCCGGTCTATCTTCTGGCTCACCACATACTTGACCGCCTCGAAAGTCTCCCCGTCCCCCAGCAAAGCTTTCAAATCCGCCCAGATTTCAGCGGAAGATTCGAAGTTATGAATTCCCATAGTTTTCCTCATAGTTTTTTCGGTCTTCCTCTATCAACCGAGCAACCGTCGCGTGCTCCTCGCATCCGTACCACCAGATCGTTCTGGGTGCGGCATCCTCGGCACAGCGCATACACAGCACGCCCGTCCCGTGTTCGCGGTTAGGAGCAATTTGCCTCCAAGTCCTCTCCTCGACGTGGAACACCCGACCTACAGCGTTTCCACAGTTTCCGCATACCTCGCACTCGTAGTCGTCAGGAGCCGCCGTTAGTTTCTTGTACTGTGGACTAGTCAGCCACAGTTCTCCGCCCTCGATTACGTCTAGACAATCTGCCAAAGCTTCCTTCGGCAGATACGAACTATCGGGTTGTAACGACAGCTTCAAACGCTCCCGTATCGCTGAAAGCTTAGCCTTTGCTTCGTCCGTCTGCTTGGCGTTAACCACCGACCACACTCGGTACTTGCCCCTCTCGGCGCTGTCGGGCCGCTCGCTGGTAGGCGCGGCGCTGAATTCCGGTTCGTCGTCATCTGGTAACTCTATCGGCGGGGCCATCCTGCGCGTTGGCGTCAACCTTGCCCGCAGCCGCTCGATCTCCACTGCCTGTTCGGCGTTAGTGGCTTCTAGTGCAGCAATCTTCTGTTTCAGCGGACGCCCAACACGCTCCTCCGCAACAGAGCGGGCAAACTGCTCTCGCCTTCGGAGATCAGCGTTCTCTTTGTGCAGTCGTGCGATTTCTCGCTCCTGGCTGCTAATAATCTCCCCACGTTCTATCATCTTTTGATAGTAAAACTCAGCTCTCTCGGTCAACGTCATCGTAGTCATCAATCAACTCTCCTCCAGGATGTCGGTGCTGCCCAGAGCGTCCCTGTCAACCTCGCGCGCCATCAGGTTATCGACCCGCTTGCGAGACTCCCTCGCCAGTTCGCACGCCTCAGCCCTTGTTAGCTTTCCCCCACTATCGGTGATTTCCAAGGCATGTCGCAAATCTCGCTTCAACATGTCGAGTGCCGACCGTGGAGCGTGAGACAGCGTACCCCCAGGAACCTGCATCCCACCTTGCGCTCGCTGTTTCTGCTGTTCGATGGCGTGAACAATCTGTGTGTAGATACCGCGCACCGCCGCCAAACGGGCGCGCAACAGCCGCTCGGTTTCTCTCAAGCAACTAATCGCTAAATTCTGACTGTCTGTGTTTAACGCATTCTGTAGACGACTAACCTCAGTCTCCAGATAATTCAACCTCTCCACAACCTGGGTCGCCGCCTTCTGCTCATTAAAATCAACTGAATAATCTGGGACAGGTCCCCCCACCTCTTTCATGTGCTTTTCTCGAATTTCTGGCGGAAGAGCCGCGCCAGCCATCCGATCAATAGCTGCCTCAAGAGATCGACCGTGCGTGCGGAAGTCTTCGTTCTCCTTCTCTAACCTCTGGTTTTCTGCATGAAGATGTTCAACCTCACAGGAAAGACAACGAGCTTCTCCGTCAACACTTGTTCCGCAATCTTGACAAAAATATCCAAATGACATCTGGTCACCCCGCACAGTCTTCACTATCCGCCACAGTGTTTATCTCCAACGCACAGTCCTGCTCAAGCTTTGTTGAATAACCCACCAAAGACGAACCAACAATGTGCACATCGTCTTCGAGGTTAAAGAAATCAAGCCAATCCAACAAATCTTCTACATCACAGCCATAGATACCGGTCATTCGTACTTCTCCTTGAGTTTAGCTAGAAACTTTCGCTCCTGGGCTTCCGTCCGCTTCTTGTCTTTCTTCGCTTGGTCAATTTCCTTCTCATGTTTCTTCAACCGATTGTTTCTCTCCTTCTCAGTCTCCAGCCTGAAACCCCGCAGCTCGTATGTCGCATCACCGTGGTATGCCTCTCTAAGATAAAGATCAGAAAAGCCCTCGGATTCATAAGTGTCCTTCATTCCCTGGAAATCCTCAAGGAGTTCGGATAACGGACCCGACAGACAAGAATCTATGTCCTCCAACAAAACGTCTACCCACTTATATGTCTTTTTTCCTTTTCTTACCGAAGCCCTGTCCGCTGTCTTCACATATTTTAGCTTGTCCCGCATAGTGTACCTCACTTTATTCCGTAAAGCTTGAACACGTCTTCCAGAATCTCCGGGTATGCACTTTTGATAATCTCGACCACCTTGGTCGTTGACAGCTTCTCCACCTCATCGGGTAACGACGAATCCGGAAACTGCTGCTTCAAGGTCTCTCGAAGCTCGGATGCCACACGGCTCACACCAGAGATCACCTCCTGCCCCAAACGAACCATCGAGTGCCTCACCGCGCTCCCGCCCACCTGCTCAGTACGCTGAACATCCGCTAGACTCCGCTTTATCGTGATCAAGCTGTTCAAGAGCTTGAGCTTACTATCAGCCGCAGAGTCCCTCAGCTTGCCGTTAGCCCCCAAGAGCCCACCCTCAGACACTAGATCCTGCATGATGATAGTTTCGAGCTTCTGGACGATTTCTGGGTAGCTCTGGAAAGAACCCGACAATGCATCTTGCTCCGCGTCTATTACCCCGTCCATTTCACCCAACTCGTCTGAAGTAAAACCCTCGGAAGCTCGTGGGGCTTCTAGCATCGCTGCACGAAGTTCTGCCTTCATCTTTTTCACTGTTGGTACATGCTTCTGGAAATGCCGGGTAAAGTTCGAAGTGTTGAACTTGGGGAACTCCGGATCTTCCGGTTTGCGATTGGCGTTTATAAGGTCACCTTGGCTGTTCAGCCATTTGCAAACGTGGACCTTCTT
>CAZDDA010000329.1:0-3433 GCA_964504085.1 uncultured Thermotogae bacterium
AAAGTCCAAATCACTTTCCGACTTCGCAAGCATATTCATGTACTTCGTCCCGAACTGCGCCATCTCCCGCTCTTTCGGATCATCCCGTTGTGCTTCAATCGTCCAAAACGGCCGTCTCACATTAAACGTCGAGATGAGGTGCCCAAACGCGGTATTAGCATTAATGGCAGCCAGCGGCACACTTACATTACTCGAGTCATCTCCCAACGGGTACGTCTTCACCTCGTTCTCAGGCTGAACTTCCCGTTGCCGCCTCCACTTGGCCCACTTCTGTTTCTTCCCGCCCCGCTCAGACTCAGCAGCCTCAGCCTCCGTACACAGATATTCAATAAGCTCCGTTTCTTGATTCTCATCTAATTCAACTATCATTTGACATTACCTCCATTCTTTGATACAATCCACTCACTACCTTGATGCGCTTCGCGCATCGACGGTGGGGGGGAACAGGAAACGTCAGGCCCCCTCCGGGGGGCCGGTTTCCATAAACCAATCAATATCCCGTCGTCGCATTCCTCGTAAAATCACTGACAAGCTCCTCTTCACGGGCAAGGCCCTCTTCGCGCTCGTAGGGGGTAAGCGGGCGGTCAAGGATAGAAAACGCGCGTTCTGTGGCGTCAAGGAAGTCCATTCGATACTTGCTCTGCGGAAAAAGATCCTTCTCCTCCTGGAGAAACTGCTGCGCCTGAGGCGTGGCATAGACCCGCTCACTAATGAGAAACCGGCCCACGCCTTGCCTGATCCTCGCCACCTTATCGCCGCCGGTGGGCAAGGCGAGAAGCGGCAGGTAGACCCCGTTGCGGATCGCCGTGTCTTCTAAGTCTAAGACCTGGCCTTTCTGCGGCCCGTTCGCTTCCATGCCAAACAACCGAACATACCCTTCAAGCCCTGACGCGCCTTCGAGGACACGCTTGCGCGCCTCGATAATATTGAGGTACTCGGCGGTGCCCCAGAGCAGATACACGTTCTCGTCCCAGTCCATGGCCCAGAAGCAAATAGCCGTCCGTGAGGTTTTTGCCGAGATGCCCTTATCGGTATACGCAGGGTCGAAGGCGCCGCAGACATCGAGGTCGGCAAGGTCTAAGTATACGGTTTCGGGTTCGTCTTTGGCAGGATCACCTTCACGGGAGACGATGAACCGGTCGTCACTATCCTTGAACAGGTGGCACCGCTTGATCTCGTAGTCGATGAACTCCACGGAACCGGCTTTCTGCGGCTTATTATAGTATTGGCTCATCTTCGTCCAGTCGTCTCGGGAGGAGAGCAGTTGGATAACCTTTGCTTTGGGAAAGCTCTCCGGGAAGATCGGCTCGCCGTGCTCAAGTATCTGGCGATAATAGACTGTCCACTCGCCGTCAGGCGTTACTTTCTCGAGGTAATCTTGATCCTGATAGCCTAACAGACGGCACATCGAGCTCATAATATACTTATGATAGGGGTCATCAATGGTGTACAGGGTTGTCGGCACGAAGATCCGCGAGTTGCCAATATCATCAAGCAAGGCCAGTGTGTTCGTGTCCCACCAGCGGTTCTTACGCTCCATATTGATGTTTCCGGCCCGCTCGATGTCAAGATCGTCAACGCCAATAAGGTCATCGATACCAAGGAGGTCGTGGTGGTCGCCTTCGGCGGCTGCCGTCGCCCCTCCGGCTTTAAGGTTGGGCTCCGGAGCATATTGACGGCAGGGAACGATGACTTTGGCTTGGCCCCGGGGAATAGCATACTCCGGATACAGCCACAAGAGCAGGTCGTTGAACTTCAGATTATTTAAGACCACCTGAACAAACTGCTCGGCTTTGTCGACGACCGCGTTAACAATCCTAATCCTGATGTTGGGGTTTCTGATGATTTCCCACAAAGACGCGCCGTGCGTCCAGACCCGGCTTTTGCAGTGGCCGCGGGGGAGCCAGCCTGAGGCGCGGGCTCCGGGGGCCATGGCGTAGGGGGACTGGCGGAAATTGCACATCTCCCGATGCAGGTCTGCGTTGAGGCGGTCATAGGTGCCCATAGAGCCCGCTATGTATTTTAAAAAGAACCACAGGTTTACAAAGCCGAGCTGGCGCAGGAGCTCGCGGACGGCCTCGGTGGCCTGGAAGTTCTCTGAGTTGATCTCGGAGATGAGCTGGTCGATGACGAGGGGGAACTCGTCAGGGTCAAACTGCTCGGAGGCGGTGCCGAAGATCGGGGCCTGGGGATGGGTGAGGATTGGATAGTCCTCGACGCACGGGGAGACGTAGTCGCAATACGTGTCCTCAATGACTACCGGCATAGAGTTCCTCATAGCAGAGCGGACAGTAGGTCGCGTTGTCGGCGGAGCGCTTCGGGCCGACGGTGACCTGGCAATAGGGGCAGTAGGTAGTGCCGATGCTGGCCTGCTTGGCCATCTCGTAGACCCACGAGCCTGGTACGGTGATGTCCTCATAGATGTTTATGTGTTTGGGCTTGTTCGCTCGGGTCGGGATGACCGATTTACTTAGGTTTTTCATCGGTCGTGCTCCGGTCGGAGAACTGCTCCTTGGGTGCCGAATAGCGGGGGTTGATCCACAAGGCGGGATGGCCGGGTGCTGCCGGTTTTTCTTTCTTTGGTTTCTTCGCCATTAGCCGTCCTCGCCGCCGAAGAGGTTCTCGAGGGTTTCCTGGTCGAGAACTGTGTCTGTTGGGCTCTGCTCGTGGAGGGGCTCGTCTTCTTCGTCTTCGTCTTCGTCTTCCGGTTCCCGGGTGTAGGTTAGGAGCTTCTCGGAGAGGGCGGTGGCCTTTTTCGGCGCTTGCGCCGCTGATTCCTTCTCGCTGGAGAACATGTCTCGCATGCCTTGGAGGAGGCCGGTAATCGAGGCGGCAGCTATTTGGGCGCCCTCCTGGCGGGCCAGCAGGGGCGTTTGCTCGCGTTCGGCGTTTTTCACTCCGGCGTGATGCAAGATTTTGAAACAGATGTTTGCCAGCTTTTCCCCGTCTGCGGTGTCCAGAGCCTCGTCGAGCTTGTCCAGGGCCTTCTCGGTTAAGGGCCCGCGCAGCCTGGCGTCTACTGCTGTTAGGTTCTCACGCTTCATGGTTTTCAGTATAGCTCCTGGTGCAGCCGCGTTCAAGGGTTTTCGGGGGTTCTTTGGTGCTTGTGCACTCTTGCGGCGCCTGCGCCGGGGCGAACGGTGGTAAGTTACGTGGTTTTGGGGGTCATATTCTGGAGGGGTGCTTACTACCTTTTGCGATCGCCAGTTTCCAAGGTGGGCGGGCGGTTTCGCCGATATGTCACATTGTGTGCTATACTGTGACTATCTTAATTACATACAAGGAGAAAAGAGTATGAGAAGTAACAGACAACTAGCTAAGATTGAAAGGATGAGAGAATTAAATATTCTCTCCGGACACGTGAACAGCATCATGATGCTAAACGAGTCAAAGAGTAAAGATTGTGAGGATATACTCACAATCATCGACATGG
>CAZDDA010000330.1:0-3411 GCA_964504085.1 uncultured Thermotogae bacterium
CATGGAAACGGGGAACCACAGAGTCGAGGTGTACATCGACGGATCGATGGTGTTCTCAACGCGGGAGCCAGGGGAGTCGTTCGCGGTCGAGCCAATCTGCGAAGCTGCGGAAGCCTTTCGGCATTTCCGGTCCATTCAGGCGATGCCTCAAGAGGTGTTCGCCGTGATGAGTCTCAACGGTGCGAACAAGCCGATCAAGACACGGTGGGTGACGGTCGGCCTTCTGGACTGCAACCAGGTTCATCCGCGAGAGGTGTTCGCCGATCCCCTGATGGATCGAGCTGCTGCGATCATCGTGGCGCACAACCACCCGTCCGGGACCCTTGAGCCAAGTGCGGAAGACCTGGCACTCACAAGACGGCTCCAGAAGGCAGGCGAGCTGCTTGGGATCAAGGTTCTCGACCACTTGATTCTTGGACCTGACGGGTACGCATCGATGCGACAGCTGGGGCACGTCTAGGCCGACCTTCCGCTGCGACGCAGAACGCAGAGCATCTTCGCGGTCAGATCAGAGTCATCGAGTGGCGGAGAGGTTCGGGACTCCTGCGGCCGGCCTATGTGGCGGCGATGACCTCAGTGATTAGCCTGCGGCTTGCCCTCCCCTTCGATTGCCAGCTCGTAGTAGCTCTTCTCGCTGACTGGCCGATCCTGAAGATCAAGAAGCCGCAGGATCGTAGCTATTCTCTGGCCCATCTCCGGAACCATGTCCGGCAGAACTGGTGCCCCAATCTCGATGAACCGTCCCAGCCCAGCAACATCATCGAGATAAACAGGAACGCCGGATACTATGTACATCTCGCGGATCTTCTCGACACGCGCAGCTACTCGGGCCCCAAGCAGAACGAGGATTTCGTGCATGGCGCGAGGATCACGGAGTCCAACAGAAACCTCGTGACGGCACACGGCTTCGACCTCGCTGGCAAATGGAACCTTGATCGTGAGCTCCGCAGCTTCTTTCTCCGTCGATGCCCCGCGTATTCGGACCACATGCTCACCGCCCTCTACCGCCGGCAAGATGTAGTAAGTATCCACTAGACGCACGTGCCCCTCGGGTGCGGCGTGCGCATTGAGCAGACTGCTACGCACTTCCACAAGACTGGAGACAGGGATCTTGATCTCGGTTTCAATCAGCATTCCCTGTTCTCCTGGATTCGCCCACAAAGCTGAACGCTCTTTCGATGGCATCGTCAATCTCCTTGACTCGCTCGTCATTGAATCCTCTTTTCCCAGCAAGCTCATGCCTCACGAACGCGTGGAGTGCACTCCTGGTGAAGCGGTGTTCACGCCCTTGGTCGCTGTACGCCCCGAGGTTGTAGTCGGCAATCCAGTGTCGCAAACGCCCATATGATCTCCCGAAGACCCCAGGCAAGTCGCTCAGCGTAAGGAACGGGCGACACTCCGGCCGGAGTATCCTGCGAAGATCAGGACGGAGGAGCTCTTCAACGATTCGGGACGCGAGAGTCTCGACTTGCCTTGTGGCACGGATCCTTGGGGGTACATCCACAAGATTCGCATCGCGGAAGAGCGCTCGTGTGGGAAGCTGAATGTAGTCCGCAAGCCAGTACGTTCTTCTCTCCCCCCTTGCAGTCAATAGATCCTGCAGAGACGCATGCGGAAAACCAAGCAGGTAGAACGGAATCAGCTCCCAACCCCTCCGCGATGAGGCCTGCAGGAACTCGAGTACCGACGCGTTCACCCAGAACCCTCTGTTGATGGACCTGAGCGGTCCACGTGATGTGTATACGCAAACTCTGTCGCTTAGAAGGGACGCAACGAAAGGAGCAGCCGTAGGTGCGCGAACGAAGACGTGGCCAAGCCCCTCTGAGTCAGCGAGCTCAGCCCTCCACGCCGAATCGAGTGATTGTACGAAGTACGTATGAACTTCGGAAGCACAGAGGAAGTGGGCAAGTATCGACGCTGCATCACGAAGGTAGGGGCTGAGTAGCCCCCGCTTGTCCCAGTACGCCGCTCTCTCTCGCAACCTAAGACCGGTGCGTTCCACATCAACCAGATTGTGGAAGCGTCCTCCGCGACTCGCTATCCGCTCGATTGCCGAGTCAAAGTACCATGGTCGGAATGGATGATCAAGCTGCGGATCGTAGACACCTTGGTCTGGGCTCCACAAGCCCTCAACGATTTCCTCCCACGCTGGGTGTGTAGGGATCGAGTCCAAGCCGAATCGACCAGGCCTCAGTTCTGCCTCCCTCGTAATGCCTGGACCATGCTTTGCGTATAGGCGTTGCCCATAATAGTCCTCTGGGATCACGAAACCCGACGTCACGCCACACTTGTAGTAGTCGAGTTCTCCTTGTCCGTAGAATCTGCAACCGTCACGGTAGAAGTCCTCGGGGCCCTCGAGCGCCAAGAACGGCATCCGAAGGAATACATCGTCAACGGCGAAACACGTCATCCGAAGAAGGGACCCGATCGTGGTGCGGCCAACGGCCTCCTGAATCCGCTTCGCGGTCCTGCAGGCCTCATCGATCTTGGCCTTCGGTGTCGCTGGATTGACGGAGCGAATGCTGGCGGTGACCATGCCTGCCCCCTGAAGTGTGGTCTCGAGCAGTGACAAGGTCTGCGGAATGCGGACGTGAAACGAGTCGCTGTTGTCGTTCCAGCGCCGATCCAGCAAGCTGTAGAAGCCAAGAGGCGTGCTCGGATCCTCGATGTCGCCCAACGTGGGGGCAAGTGATAGCTTCCCCTCGCTAGTGCCCCTGATACTTGCGCGCGTGGAGTCAGCCATCTCCTGTGGCATTCCGGCCTCAAGGTACTTGAGGAGCGCATCCAAGGAGCGCCGAACCTCAACCGCATTCCCCTGCGTCTGACCGTTTCCAGACGCCGCCACTTGCAGGATTGCATCCCAGAATTTGCCAAACTGGCGAAGATCGCGGATGTCGTTGATGCGAGAAACGACGGCTCGAAGGGCATTCCAGGTCTCCGCTGTTATCAATGTGCGCCTCCTTCCCGAAGCAACACTATATATGTCATTAGCCGTACCGTCAAGTCTCTGCCTGCGGATTTCGCCGAGTTTGCCGACGCTTAGCCGCAGCACACACGCTATTCATCACATTATGCGCTACAATTGACATGTCGTTGTGCCTGTCTGGATCTGCTTTTCGGAACGCTTAAAACTCTTCCACTTGAGGACTTGTCGCACACTCGATGTCCACTACAATGTCAATATGCGACACTATGGAGGCTAAGAAAGACGATATGTACAACAAGCCTGTCCCTGAACGAGCGAACGGTAGCTCGGCGGACGATGGATCTGTCCTCTTGAGAATCAGGGATCTCAGGAAGTCGTTCGACGACGAGAACCCTGTTCTTGCGTTGGACGGTGTTGGCCTTGATGTGGAAAAGGGCGACTTCGTCGCGATTGTCGGCCCATCAGGATGTGGAAAGACAACTCTG
>CAZDDA010000331.1:0-3403 GCA_964504085.1 uncultured Thermotogae bacterium
CCGGTTCGGTTATGCCGTTGGATCTAGTAAACCTCGCTCCACGTTATTAAAAACGTTTATCACTACTCAACCTTGTCCATCAGAAGCATGGTTTTTATGTTGGATGACATTAATGGAAGGGAGAGGCATCTGGCGGTTGAAAGTTTGGAATAAGTACTTGCAACATGTTGAAATCATTGCAGGAGGAATAATGGCGAGGGACAGGTTCGCTGTTGAATCTCTTCGCTAGTGGCGAATCAGATTCCCCAGTCTCTCGATCTCTATCATCAAGTCTTCAACAAATGAATCATCTAAAGGATCTGCGGGATTACCGCCAAGGCTATCCACCTGAGCATTAGCCTCCGAGTACTCAGAACGCGAGAAATGTGCCTGTGCCATAATCAACCGTAGGTCCATCCAGTCAAACTCCGGAAGGTGCGAGAAAGCATATCGGGGCTCACGGGACAACACCTCCTCAGCTGCCCTGATGGCCTCTGCTAAGTTGTGATGACATTCTGCTACCGCCTTACCAGCCCAGGCGTCTGAATGTTCGTACTGTTTTATCAGTGCTTCCTGGAAATCGCCCCAGCAATTCCGGACTTCTTGTCCCTGTAGACATGTCCATCCTTTTCCACACCACGGTTCCCCGGCGCTTGGGTCTTCGGTAATTGCGGACTCGAAAAATGTCAGAGCAATCTGATAATCGCCGCTCTCAAAAGCTTGCCATCCCAACGCTAGATCATCTTTAGGCGGCAACGACGTGCTGTTACCTCCAGCAACGCCTCCATCGTCTCCACACCCGATTAGACCAACGACCAGGACAGCTACGCATGTTGACAGTTTCATAGGCACTTTCTTGTCCATAGCTGGCACCTACTCCGTTCTTAGTCAAGACTCCTTGATCAACGAACCAGCAGCATCTTGCGAACTGCATAGCTCTCCCCGGCATTAGCCCTCAGAAAATAGACGCCGCTAGCAACAGTGCTTCCCCCTGACGAACGACCATCCCACGAGACGCAATGGTTTCCAGGCGACATCACTCTGTCAAGAAGTGTCACGACTTTGCGTCCGCTTACATCGAATACTTCAAGCGTAACATGTTGGAAAGCTGCCACCTCGAATGAGATTGTCGTATTCGGATTAAATGGATTGGGGTAATTTGGCTCCAGAATCAGGACGTTGGTCTCCACTGTTCTGCTAAGTACATTGGCGCCGAGAATCAGCTCATAAGTACCAAAATCAGTTATCTGGGCTCCAATCGATTCCTTATTCGGATCATAGAATGATCTAAGTAGCTCGCCACTATTATCCCGAATCCCGAGGCAACTCAGATCTAACACGCCCACCGGATGCAACACGCTCAGGTCAAACTCGATCCATGCCGTCCCCGTCAGCAAACCAGAGGGGCTCGTGCGGTATCGTGCCACTACCTCGCCTGGCATCGAATTCCTTGGGGGAGCGATCTTGCCGAGCGAATCGAGCTCGACCGTCTGGTCCAAGGCAGCCGGGTCGTCTGGCAAAACGAGTATGTAACCATCCTTCTTGATGGAATGTGCCGATATTACAAGTTCCAGGCCCCCGTCCAGACTTGATACAATTCCTCCTTGCTCTTGAGTCACGAGACCTGTGGCGAACTCATATGAGACGCACGTCGTGCTGTCTGCACGTGATGTTCCACAAGCGTCGATCCTGACTGTCTGCAGGGATGGGGTGAGCTTATAGCCGAACAATCCCCAGAGGTTCTCGCCGGTATCAATGAGCTGGGGGAAGTGGGTGACTTCGTTCACCTCGAACTCTAGAGACTTCAGAAAATGGGAGGAAAGCATGTACAGATTCAAACACTCAGTAGTATGAGTATTCTGATGAACACCTATTGCGAGATCCATAGGCCCGATCTCAGAATCCGGTAATCTCTGAATATACTTAACCGTGGTGAAGGTACCACCGATCCAGTTGAGGGGAAGTTCTCCTCCCCAGTAGTGTGCCTCCCCTGTCGTTCCGGCGACATAGACGTTGCCCGAGTCATCCAGCGCGAGCCCAACTGGAACGTTATACTTACCGGGTCCGCTGTGCCAGATTTCCCATTGAAGCTGACCGGTTGAGTCGTACCTGACCGTCGCGAACTTGGGTTCGCCCCAATAATCGAAATCCGCTACTACTCCTGTCACGTACACGTTTCCATCCACATCCATCGCCACATCCAGGGCTTGCTCTTCGTACATCCTTATATCATGAGTTATCGACCATTTCAGAGTGTCCACTGGAGAGTAGACTGCCGCGAACCAGTCATTGAAGTGATGTGATCCATACCACAGATACCCCACAACGGCAACTTCGCCCGCGGAGTTTACGGCAACGGAATTCGCGTTTCCGCTGGAGGAGTAATAGAATGTAGTAACGTGGTTTCCCTCTTTGCCATATTTAATAGTTAGAGGGTGTTCGTTAAACGTGAAGTCACTATAGTAGTAGCCGGTTACATAGACGTCCCCCCAGGGACTTAACGCAATGGCACTCGGATATTCTGCATCTCGATAATGAGCCCTCCAACGTTCTTCACCGGTACTAGTGTACTTGACAGTTGTAATGAAGTTATCGGGAGATGACCTTCTACCGCCGGCGACGTGCACGTTCCCCGAATCATCAATGGCGATCACCATAGCGTGGTTATTGGAGCTTAGAGCGAGGCTTCTGTTCCATTCCTCAGTGCCATCGGGGCTGTACTTAACCGTCAGGAAATCCTCCCCTCCCGTGTCCCGCATAGTCGTGCCCGTAATGTACACATTTCCCTGCGGATCGAGCTCAAGGTCCCGGGCTATGTCACGGGTTTCGGATACTGATCCGCCGTAGTTCATGACCCATAGTTCGACGCCTTCAGGTGAGTACTTCACTGTCGTGTAGTCGTACTCCATGCTCGACCCTGCAGCTTGGCTGAAACCAGTCACGTATACATTGCCCCATCCATCAATTGCTATTGCCATCGGTTCATCGTTGCCTTGCGTCGGGCCGTCAAATAGCTTTGTCCACTGTTCCTCTCCGCTTGCAGAGTACTTCACCGTCGTGAAGTCGCGGTCCCCTCTGGTTCTCTGTGCCCAGCCCGTCACATAGACGCATCCTTCTTGGTCCACTGCCATTGCTGTCGCAACGCTAAATGAGTCCGGTCCGTGGTAGTGCCGAACCCATGAAGTGTGGACATCCGTTCCTGCGAGCAACATAGATGAGATCGGGGAACCAACAAAGATCAGGAAACCTGCAAAGGCTGGAAAGAAAATCCCTTTCATGGCTCCATCCCCTCTTAGAACATGAACTGAGAATGCGTGGAGTATAACACAAACAATAACAAAATCTTTGTCGCTTCTGAATATGTCGTCCGCGTTAACATCTTTGCAGTTACACCGTTTCCATTATATCATAAATCCAGTACTTT
>CAZDDA010000332.1:0-3394 GCA_964504085.1 uncultured Thermotogae bacterium
AAGCACGGTCCCTGTCGGTTACGCGGTTGAGGACATGGAGGTGTCTGTCCTTGATGATGATGGCGGGATGGGGGCCGGCTTCAACCACATCGGCCAAATCGCAATTAAGAGTCGCTACCTTTCGCGGGGTTACTGGCAAAGACCCGACCTCACGGAGGCCAAATTCTTGGCAGACTCAAAAGGAGGCGACGAACGTATCTGCCTGACAGGAGACCTCGGCCGCATGATGCCCGACGGCTGCCTGGTGCACATGGGCAGAAAAGACTTTCAGGTGAAAATCAGAGGTTATCGAGTCGAAGTCTATGAGGTCGAGAAGGCTCTGCTTGGCCTTTCTGCGATCAAGCAGGCCATTGTGGTGGGGCGGGAGGATAGGCCCGGCAACCAGCGTCTGGTAGCTTATATTGTCCCGAACAGGCAACCCGCACCCAGCGTCAGCGAGCTGAGGCGCTTCCTCGGAGATCAATTGCCAGACTATATGCTGCCTTCGGCCTTCGTGATTCTCGACGCTCTTCCTCTGTCGCTCAGCGGAAAAGTGGACCGACATGCCTTGCCGGCTCCCGAGAAAAGGCGTCCCGAACTTCAAACCACCTTCGTGGCATCCCGCACCCCAGTGGAGGAGTCGCTGGCAGGGATTTGGAGAGAGGTATTGTGTCTAGATACGGTGGGCATTCATGATAATTTTCTTGAATTGGGAGGAAACTCCCTGCTGGCCACTCAGGTGATTTCCCGAGTGCTTGACACGTTCCAATTGGAACTGCCCCTGCGGTCCCTGTTCGACGAGGCTTCAACCATTGCTGACACGGCTCTTGTTATCACCCAAAACTTGGCCGAGATGGCAGGGCATGAAGAGATGGATCGTATGTTGGCTGAGTTGGAAGGACTTTCCGAGGAAGAAGTTCGGTCACGATTTAACGATGAAAGACAAAAGCGTGATGACTGATTTTAGCCAGCGTATCGCTAATCTCTCTCCGGAAAAGAGGGCACTGCTCGAGCGGCGCCTTATGAAAAAACAACTGGGCCTGGCGTCTGAAGTTTCAGAACGAAAAAAGACGACGAAAATCAAAATAGGAGCAAGTCAAACTTTTCCTCCCCTCCAGCCTGTTTCTCGAGACAGGAGACTGCTACTCTCCTTTGCTCAGGAGCGGCTGTGGTTTGTGAGCCAACTGGAAACAGACAATCCTTTCTACAACATCCCGGTAGCTGTTCGAATCACGGGGCCTCTAAATGTCAGTGCCCTTGAGAAAAGCATCAACGAGATTATACGGCGCCACGAAGTGTTGCGGACCACCTGTTCAACCATCGATGGACAACCCATTCAGATCATCATCCCGGCGGCCTCCCTGGCTCTGTCGATGGTGGATCTAAGGGGTCTTCCGAAGCCTGATCGAGAGGACAGGGCTATGAAGCTGGCGACCCAAGAAGCTCGACGGCCCTTTGACTTGGCGAACGGCCCGGTATTGCGGGCAAGCTTAATGTGGCTAAGTGAGGAGGACTATCTCTTGCTCCTGACGACACACCACTTTGTCGCTGACGGCTGGTCCATGGATGTTCTCTATAGGGAGCTCTCGACACACTATGAAACCTTCTCCACGGGAAGGCCTTCGCCGCTCCCCGAGCTTCCTATTCAGTGTGCCGATTTTGCTTACTGGCAGAGGCAGCGGCTTCAAGGAGAAGTGCTCGAGACCCAGCGCAGATACTGGAAGAAACAGCTTTCTGGAGCACCAGCCGTGACAGAGCTGCCCATTGACCGTCAGCGACCGGCGGTTCAGACTTATCGTGGCTCGATGCAGTCTTTTGAGCTTCCGGAGACCTTGTCTGAGGTGATCAAGGCCCTGAGTCGACGGGAGGGCGTCACGCTGTTCATGACCCTCGTGGCTGCATTTCAAACGCTGCTGCATCGCTATACAGGTCAGGACGACATTGTGGTGGGCACGGCTGTCTCCAACCGAAATCGCATCGAGACAGAGGCATTGATCGGTCCTTTTTCGAACAATCTTGCCTTACGCACCGACTTTTCCGGCAGCCCGACTTTTCGACAACTGCTGGCTCGGGTCCGTGAGGTGGCTGTAGGGGCCTATACTCATCAGGACCTTCCTTGGGAAAAGCTGATAGAGGAACTCCAGCCGGAACGGGACCTGAGCCGCAACCAGGTGTTTCAAATGTTTTTCGTTCTTCATGAACACTCTGTCAAGCAGAACCTGAAGTTACCGGGTCTCAGCGTGAGGAATTTTCGGATCGAATTAGGGACAGCGCGGTTTGATTTGAGCCTCGGAGTGACGAATGAGAAGAATAATCTATCTGGGTGTGTAGAGTACAATACTGATCTGTTTGACCGCTCTACGATTACCCGGTTGCTGGGCCACTTCCAAGTTTTACTGGAAGGCGTTGGGTTCGATCCGGACCAGCCGATTTCTAGGTTACCACTCCTGACAGAAGCAGAACGGCACCAGGTACTCGTGGCGTGGAACGATACCCAGGGAGATTATCCTAACGCGTGTTGTCTCCATCAACTGTTCGAAGCGCAGGTAACACGAACCCCTGAGGCCGTCGCGACGATTTTTGGAGACCAGTTATTGACCTATCGTGAACTGAATGCCCGTGCCAACCAGCTGGCGAATCATCTACGGACATTGGGAGTGGGGCCAGACGTATTGGTGGGGCTTTGCGTTGAGCGATCATTGGAAATGGTGGTGGGTCTGCTGGGTATTCTCAAGGCTGGCGGTGCCTTTGTTCCACTGGACCCGGCGTATCCCATGGAACGACTGACCGTTATATTGGAGGATTCTCGGTCGCCGGTACTCTTGACGCAGGACCGGTTGGCTGAGTCCTTTGCGGAGAACGGTCCACACATCATTCCTTTGGATACAGATTGGGAAATAATTGCCCGGGAAAGCCGTGAAAATCTTTCCAGCGGAGCCACGCCAGAGAATCTGGCTTATGTGACCTATACTTCGGGTTCAACCGGGAAACCAAAGGGCGTGATGATTGAAAACAGAAGTGTTGTAAATGTCCTCACCTCCTTTATCAAGACCTATGGCTTGAGTGCAGCCGACAGGCTCTTGCAGCAAACATCTATTTCATTCGATGTGTCTGTCAATGAAATATTCCCTATACTCTGTGTGGGAGGGGTCGTGGTTCTACCCAACAAGGATGAGGTCTTGGACTTAGGAAGACTCACTCGCCTCATTGCCGAGCATCGTGTCACGATCATCGGAGCTGCCCCGTCTTTGTTAGCCGCACTCAATGGCGAAAACCACGATCTCTCAACACTGCGCCTCATTCTGAGCGGCGGGGAAGCACTATCTTACAATGATGTGGACAGACTGCTTAAATCGACCATGGTGACAAATGGTTACGGTCCCACTGAAACAACGATTTGTGCGTTGTCTTATGA
>CAZDDA010000333.1:0-3394 GCA_964504085.1 uncultured Thermotogae bacterium
AGTACCTTTCCGCCCGGTCAGGTAATACGGTCACCACCCTGTTTTGCCCGTTGTCCATGTGTAGAGCAGCGCGAACGTTGGCGCCGGATGAGGTTCCCACCAGCAGCCCTTCTTCTCGAGCGAGCCTGCGTGTGGTTTCGATTGCTTCGTCGTCAGCGACCGTGAATACCATATCCACCAGGTTTACATCGAGAACATCGGGCACAAAGCCGTCTCCGATTCCGTGGATTTGGTGCAGACCGGGCTCCCTTCCCAGAAGGGCGGCGCTGTTTTTGGGTTCGACAGCGACGATCTTGATATCGGGCTTTCTTTCTTTGAATAATGTGCCAATCCCTTGAAGCGTCCCTCCGCTTCCCACCCCTGCAACAAAGATGTCTATCTCCCCGTTTAGATCGTCCCAGATCTCGGGGCCGGTCTGCTGATAATGGATTTCGGGGTTGAGCGGATTCGCAAATTGGTTGGCGACGAAATACTTCTTTGGATCTGCTTTTGTTATTTCTCTCATTCGCTTTATGCTTCCTGCGAGGCTCTCCTGCGCGGCGGTAAAGACGATCTCTCCGCCGCAAGTAGCGATGATCTTTTTCCTTTCCTCACTTACGTTTTCCGGCATCACACAGACTACCCGGTAGCCTTTCTGTACCCCCACCAGGGTCAGTCCGATGCCCGTGTTCCCGGACGTTGCTTCGATGATGGAGACCCCCGGTTTGAGCTTTCCTTCTTCTTCCGCTCTTTCTATGATGTACTTGGCCACGCGGTCTTTGATGCTTCCCCCGGGATTCAAGTACTCAGCTTTGGCAAACACCTTCCCGGAAGACATCGCCTTCAATCGGATCAGCGGTGTGTTGCCTATTGTTTCAAGGACGGAATCGTTAAGCATGTGGCCTCCTTGCAGCGATGTTGTTGAATCATTGCCGCTGATTATCCTTACTTCCTTTCCAACACGCCACTCTCAGTGCAGAATGCTCTTAAGGACAGCACGGGTCGGCCTGGCGAACGCTCAAATGGTCCGATTCGTCGCGGATCCCTTTGCGGCACTTGTCAAGAAAGTGTCGATACAGAAACTCCCTGCAAGGAAGGGGAGGTTCTTTTGCCCCGTACACGCTTGAGGTAAACTTCCGGCATGGAGAAGAGGGTTCTTATTCTCGACGGTTCGATCTATCCCGACTTCTATCGGCCGAGCGACGAGTGGCGAGCACTGATCGACGGTGTGACGGCAGATTCGGTTCATCTGCCTACGGGTGAATCTGTGCCGGATCTTGCTGGGTATACGCATGTCATCGTGACCGGCTCCGAGGCCTCGATCAATCAACCTCAGCCCTGGTTCGAGGTTGAAGCGCAAGCCGTTCGCCACGCATTTGAGCTGGGCAAAGCAATTCTCGGCAGCTGCTTCGGGCACCAGATGCTCGTCTGGGCGAGGTCCGGCTCCCAGTATACGGCGGTGTCGCCTACTCCGGAGATTGGCTGGATCGACGTAGAGGTGGTCGAAGAGGATGAATTGCTGAATGAACTAGGAAGCCCCTTGCACATGTTTGTCTCTCACTTCGATGAGGTAAGGAATCCGCCGCCACCGTGGAAGGTCCTTGCCCGTAGCGTCGGATGCGCGGTCCAAGTGGTGCGCTACGCCGACCGGCCGATCTGGGGTATCCAGGGGCACCCGGAGATTCCGCCAGAGAATGCTCGGTGGCTCATGGAGGGAATGCTGGCACGCGCTCCGCAGATGGCTCCCCTCGTTTGCCCGGCGCTTTCGCAGACACCCCGAGACGACGGAATCGCCGCAGAAATCGTGCGGCGCTTCCTCGATGTCGAGCCCTGATCAACTCCAGAGCCTGCTTTTCGAAACCCTCGTTCGCGTCACACCGCTGCTAGAGTCTCATCGCTTCCGGGCTGAGCCCTGTTCTTGTGTAGGGTGGACAAGCACAGTGATCTGGATAACCGACATTCCGGGCTCGTTGTGATACTGTGGGTATTGCATGTGGAGGTTGAGAATGTGAAACGGCGATCATTGTGGCGATGCGCTTGCTTGGTTGCGCTGATATTCCTTCCCGTGTTTGTGGTGATGGCAATCCCCGCATCAAGCATATCCAGGGTGCAATATGATTTAGGAGAAACAGTCCGGTTCGAAATTGCGGAGCGCGACATCTGTTGGTGGTTCTGTGGTAGTTGCAAACCCGTCTGTTCTGCGGAGGTCCTGGCGTGGCATGTCACCGATGCCTGCGGAGTGTGGATCTATTCTGTCGCACATGACGTGCCGGTTCCTGCATCGAGTTGGCTGGGGAGTTGGTCGCAAGTCGATTCCTCGGGTTTGCAGGTTTCGGCCGGATATTACCAGATTGCGGTGGAAACCACCCTGGGAACGATCTCCCGATGTATTAGGATCACTGAACGTTGTCGGGGCTGGTGTTGGAACCCTGGTCAATGTTTGGGCAGCTGCACGTGCAACGAGACCCCAACCCTTGCCGAATGCTGCTGCAAGGTGAGTTTGGAGTTCGTGGCCGAAGAGACAGCGTGTTGCTTCCCCTTCTTATGGCGATGTGACTCTGGTTGTCCGTAGGAAACCGCTCGAGTATCCGCAAACGGTCTTATACATGCGCACCAGTAGGCGGGACGACTTCGGAAGATGACGGCGGTTGCGGACTCAAGTATACTTCCCGAAGCTACTTCCACAACACGCATTCTTTACGAGGTGAGTGGGAATGGGACAAACGGTGAGGGAGCTTGCTCGGCAGGCCATGTCGGCCTACGACGCACTTGGGAGCTTCGAAGCGACCCAGAAGATCAGTGCTGGACCCATCCACGCAGAGGCACGCATACGCTTCAAAAAGCCCGACAAGATTACCGTTGAGTACCGATCCTATCAGAACCCGGTCAGTGAGTTTGAGGAACGGTTCACGGGCGCGGTGGATTTCGTCGCCGACGAGCTTGTTGGAATGCAGCTCATCTACGATGGGCAAGGAACGTGGCTCTACGAGGCCAAGAACGATGTTGCCCTCTATCAGCTCGGACGAACTCTCTACTCGCCGCTGCCCTGGACGAACTCCCTGGCCGAAATCGGTTTTTTGCGGGATCTCACGCGTGATTTCCTGCTGCGCGATGAGGGGGAGGAGACGATCGCGGGACGATCTGCACACCGTCTGGGCCTGAAGCCGAAAACACAGCATCGGTCGTTCCTGCTCAAGGAAGAGATTTTCCCTATGAAGAAGGCAACGTTGACGCTCGACGAGCAAACGGCCTTCCCTTTGAAGATCAGTTATGAGCCGATCAGCTCCTCCGCTCTGTCACTGCTGGTCGGCCCGTCTACCCTCATTGCAGTTGAGTATTCGGATGTAGTCCTGGATAAGGTCGATGAGGACAGATTTTCGTTTGCACCACCCAGCGATGCTCGCGTGTTCCGGGA
>CAZDDA010000334.1:0-3391 GCA_964504085.1 uncultured Thermotogae bacterium
TGCATGCCGCGAGCCAGATTGGGCGAAGGGGTCTCAATGAGAAGGTGGTAGTGGTTCGACATCAAACAGTAGGCATGGCAGATCCAGCCAAACCGCTCGACGACCTCGCCGAGAGTGGCTAGGAAGGCACTTCGATCCTCGTCATCCAGGAAGATGTCTTGGCGGGCGTTGCCGCGACTGGTGACGTGGTAGAGGGCTCCCTCGAATTGGATACGCAACGGTCGTGCCATAGCGAGTCAGTCTACCGGGTTGCCATTCGAAAATAAAGCTCTGACCCCTTCGCCCTCTTTTCTCGTGCCTCGACCCTCCATCTGTAAACACTACTGCGGAATGCGACACTCTAGACTCAGCTGAGGGAGAAACTCAGGACAGACATGTCGGGAGGTCGGATGTACCCATCGCAGTGGCAAGTGGAAGCCGAGCTTGAGCGCGTAAGCGACAAGATAGGTGTCGCCTACGGTCAGGTGTGTGAGCTGTACCTCGCACTTCGTCGCGAGGGACGGGCAGCTTCAATTCAGGAGATCGATTCGCTGAGGCAGAGCGTCGAGGCGTCTCTGCCCTGGCTCGATGGCAAGTCAATGGATGAGGCGGAGTTTCTGCGGACGAATGGGAGAGCCTAGCCCCTCCTGGCGATTAGGCCAAATCTCGCGAGAGACTAGGGAGCAGGTACTCGCAGGATCCTGAGGTTGTAGGGTCGTGACCGGAGTTCCGGGTTGATCAGGTCGAGGGAACGAATCCTCTTTCCCGGCGTGTGGCAATGCAAAACCTGACCGCAAGCCCGGGATTTCCCCTCTTCCCCTGTAATCCTAAGAATGAAGGTCTGCCCCCAACGCCCCCGATCTGCAGGAGGCTGAAGGAAGCAGGCAAGCCGGAGAAGATGGTGAGGATCGCCGCAACTCGGAAGCTGCTATTGATCGCCCATGCCATCTACAAGAGCGGTGCTCCTGTCAAAGGTTGGACACCGGACACGAGTTCCGCAAGAACTCGCAAGCTGTTCGGCGTGCCGAACAGCCGTTGCCACATCCGATACAGCATCTGACCCCTTCCCGCACCGATGTGGGTTTGGGTTCTGGGGACTGGGTTTGAAGCACTGGGAGCGAACGCCTGCCCCGCAGCTCTATGTTGTGGCATCCAGCACCTTCCTGACTCTCTCCGCAACGTGTTCATTCAGCTCCTCGAGCTGCAGGCGCTCTTCCGATATGGCCGACGCCAGCAGACGTGCGAGCGTTCCCTTCTCATACCTTTGCTCGTTCTTCGACCTCAGCGAATCAGCAATGGTAGTTGCGAGCTCGCATAGCAGATCAATGTCCAGTCCGGACGCGTGCACGTGAGCATCCGCGAGGTCAGCGAGGCGGGTGCCTCCCGGGGCGTCTTCTATGTGGATGCCGCGTTTTCGAAGGCTCCCCTCGTCAAGGATTACGACATCGATGCTATCGAGATGGTCGAACATCGATGCCTGAGCCAGCACAACGTCATCGACATCATGGCGGTCAGCGATGCGCCACATCGACAGCATGTTCTGCTTCGTCTTCAGGCAGTTCGTGATGGCATCGGCAGAAATGGGTTCTCCTCTGAGGATGTCATTCTGCATCCACTTGCCCTTGTCGATCTTTCTAACCAGGAGCGCCATGTGCAGCGAACTCCTCGATCTCGTCTGCTACTCTTCGGCAGTACTCCCTAAGCCACTCGTCATCGAAGTCGACGCTACGCAGGAGCTGGACGTGCTCCGGGATCTCCCAGCTCTCGAAAGCTCTCACACCGCCTTCTCTGACTTCTACGTTCTTGTGTGTGAGAGCGGCGATCGCGATAGTGACTCCTTCAGGATAGATCTTGGCATACTCCATGTGCGCAATCACACGAAGAATGCCAGAGGCGACAGCGGCCTCTGTGAAGCGGCGAACGAAGATGTCGTTCAGCCACTCGCGTGTGACTGACTCGTTCTCGTCAAGGCGGCGTGCGAGGAAGGTGTCCGCAAGTGATTCGAAGCCGTACTCGAAGTCGCTCTCTCTGAGCACCTCAAGAAACGCTGCCTCGAACTCAGATCTGTACTTCTTCATGCGCTCTCGGTTCAGCCGATTCTCGATACTCGAAGTCCCCTCGGCATCAAACTCAACGGCTGGAAGGAGATCCGAGTCGGGAGCGGACGCACTTGAGTCGCATTCAAGGATGCGACTCAAGCTAGCAATCCTCGTAGGCTGCACGTCCGATTCCGCTTCGGCGAGCGACACGGTTTCGTCGGCAAGGTATCTCTTGTCATCCATACAAGATCTCCCTCACCTGGTCGCAGAGGGTCGCCCGCGTCTCGAGTGCTGTGGCAAGGAACTGCTTGAAGTCATCGAGAGTGAAGCGCTCATTCGAGCTGCCTTGATACGTGTTGATATCGAAGTGCAGTGTTAGGCCGTCGAACTCCTCGACGTTGCCATCCATTACGAATCGACCGCTCTCTCTGGATACCCAGGTGATGACGTTGAGCGTATCCTTAGCCTCGCCTATGTCCGTCCCGACCCGAGCAGTCATCCGGACTTGCCACGCGACAGGGTTGGCCTCGGAGTAGAACGGAAGAGGATTGGCAAAGCGCCGCAGCAAGTCACCAGCTGAACAGCCATCGACATCATCCAGCAGGTGTTTCGTGACCAATGACAGTCGCTTGCCTTTCCGGGGATGAAGATCAAGGACTGTGCCTACGAGCCTGTGAGCATCTTCTGCGAACTGCTCTGGATCTCCCATGTTCTTGGCTCCAGCTTTCACTGGGTTCTTGATTGCCTGAATCCGATCCTGATCCAGGTCAAGAAACCACTCGTTGCTGCTTGGAGCGAGTCGGATCCTGTTCTCGGTACCTCGGGGTCCTACTTCGACGAATGTGTTTGGAAGGAATCCGTCAGCACTGAAGGCTTTGAGGAGTGGAGGAATGGTTTCTGGGGACGGTCTGATGCTCTCGAAAGCCCCGAAGAAGCTAGCCTGGTATGACAGCGCTGCGCGGAACATGTCGAGTCTCCTTGTCTAGGGTAGTTGCGGTAGAAACCATAGACCATCGCCATTGTACGCACGGCTTCGCTCTCGGCAACACGCCATTCGGCATGCTCCGCGCCGCTGCCGGGACCCGTGATCGAGTGACTATCACAGCAGAGGGACAGCCCCTTCCGTCCCTCCTCCAGATTCCTGAGGATGCATCTCCCTGCTCCCGCCTATTCGGCCATTCTCTTGTAGTCCTCGTATCGTTCCTTGTACTCGTCCTCCAAGCGCTTGTGCAGCCTGGCAGCTTCGTCCGGGAATGATTGAACGAGGCTGGAGTATCTGACCTCACCCATCAGGAAGTCCTGGAAGTCGCCGGTGGGCTCCTTCATGTCGAGCTGGAAGGGGTTCTTGCCTTCGGCGGCGAGGCGCGGGTCGT